>JACKDF010000027.1 GCA_020633655.1 Deferribacteres bacterium | reverse complement strand
TCGCCAACATCGTCGCCAGCGAGAGTTTGGGTGGTAAGGGCGAAAAGCAGTGTTAACATGAAAACAGTGTAATTATGCATTATTCGAATTTTTTTCACGAAATTTGACCTTTTTCATTTTATTGTGTTCGTTAAAAAATTGCGCAGTCGCTTTGCTATTTATAGACGATCTGGCAGTGCATCATTCCGTAATGCTTTTATCAGAAACGAAATTCGGCAAAGCCAAATTCTGAATTGGTTAAGGCTGACAAAAATGGACACGACGGAACGACACCTGTTAAGGATCAATACCAATGAGAATAAAACTGCATTTTTAAAAAGAATGTTCCAGACAACCCTTCTTTTTCATACCACCACGGCAAAGAATTGCAAACCATGGTCCCTCTATTTTTCAGGAAATAAACGCACCTGCATAATATCGCTTTCTGTCAAAAAACTCGAATTGAAGAGCACCCATTTGCCATCCGGGCTTATGGAATGGTGCGAATGGGCTTCCTCGGTAAACGGGCTTTTGCTCAAAAGCCGATGCCCCTGTGTCAGCAAAGTGACATCGCTCGTGTCGGCGCTGTTGAGGCGGTAAAGTTTTCCGTCAAAGGTATCGCTGACAATCCATTTCCGATCGCGGGTTGCATTGCAATGCCAGTAACCACCGCCGCCCGTCTGGCCATGGTACGTCGTTTCACCCGTGCGAATATTTATGGATATAAGCCCGGTGCGATGCTGTCGCAAGCGGTCAATATGCCCCATCAAATGAAACATGACATGGTCAGGCCCCATAAAGACCTCATGGGTAACCCAGTCATAATCTGTTTCCTTGTAAAGTGGCTGGTTTTTGACGCTCCCGTCTTTATTGACCGTCAGGTACCACATTCGCTGCGGGGAGTCGCCACCCGTTTCCCAGCAATACATGACTTCACCACTAACGTACGGGTTAGATTGCAAATGCCCGATGCGGAAAGGTACTTCGAGAAGTTTTGTCACTTTGCCGTTTTCAAAATCGACGCTGAAAATGGCGGATAAATCCTCCCCAAGTCGGGTTGAAAAAAACACCCGGTTTTCCTCTGCATCCAGGCCAATACCGTTGGTGCGAATGGAGTCGGGCACCGTTGCCAGAACCTTTTCATAGTCTTCCGGTTTTCCGACACAGTCTTTTTCGCTGTCCTGCAACAGTTTGCCGAGATTGATTTCAATAAGTTGATTGTTCCTGAACCGGTAAGCGACATTTTTATGCCAGCCCAGATGAGGCTCACTTCCCCGCTCGCCGGTGGTTATCTGCACAATCTCGAAATTTTCCATGGAAATGGCATAGTACTGGCCCGTCCCTCGTCGATTTTCTCCGCGACGTGCTGTTCGGTCCGACCGGAAAATGATGTACTTGCCATCCACTGTCCATTGGGGGTGGGTCTGGTACATTGTCGAACTTCGGTGCCGGGAAGTCGTCAGCGCGTTTATTTGTGCGCCGGTCACCTCATCTTTAAAGGTATAATTCTCTGAAAGAAAGCGTTGCCCGAAAATATCTTCGCCGTACATATCGAAGGTTTTGTAAACGTAAGCTCGATTGGAGTAGTTGATGCCGTCGATGGTTTGGCTGTGAATATTTGAGAAAAGCAAAAGAGAAAAAATGATCAGTTTATTCATAGTTAATTGCCTATTTCAAATGCATGAATCAACTTATTATTTTGAATAAGTAATGATCGTACATTGTTTCTAGCTAATTCCTAATAATTAATATGGATTCAATCAGGATTGGAATTGGAATAAAATATTTTATAAAATACTGCTTCAAATTTTTCTCAGTTTGTGAAACTTGCTTAAGTGGGCTAAAAATGACATAACCGATTGCAGCTGGCAAGTCGTATCATTTAATTGCCTAGAAAGACCAAACCTACCCCAATAAATATTATCTCACAAAGTTGTCATCCTGAAATATTGAGATCGTTAATCTCATCAAATTGATTAAAATATTTTACCACTCTTGTTTCAATAAAGAATAGGTGTATTCTGTTAATTAATTTTCGCTCTGTTTAACGAACGATATGAATTATACCATGATTTATAGCCCGCAATAAAAAAAATTAGTTTAATGCTGAGCCGCATGGATGCGCAGAGTTTTTTAATTTTTTTTCTCTGCGTAACTCTGCTTCTCCGCGGCTCTGCGTTCTAAATAATCCATTCATACGGCTAGTAATTCAGACATTTCCTTAAACAGAGCTTTAATTTTCTGTGATGGTTTTATTACACAACAGATTATCAACAATCATCGGATATAAAGTTATGTTAGGTGATGCTGTCAATGGATAGGTAGCTAAGTAGATTGTGTCACTCCTTTTAGCCTGACATTCAAAGTGAATTTGGCTATTGCATGATGTGCATATTAAATTATCCGATCCCATTGAGTTAGCGAAGATTAATATCTTAAACTTGTTTGTGGTTCGACACCCATGGCACGAAACATTACCCGTTACAGTAACTACACCTTCACTTAGCAACTCTTTACTTTGAATGATAGTCATAGTCGAGTTTTCAGGTACATTAATATTGTCCTCTTTAATTTTATTTTTCGTTTTTTCACCTTGGAGAATAATGATATTGTCATTGCTTTCAGAGGCATCAATTTTATCATAAGCGGCATGTAGACGTTCTTTATGCCTATTATTATTACCCATATTTTTTTGAGTACTATTTATTGAAGTTAAGAACATATCCGTGTCAGATTTTATTACCATAAACTTTATTGGTACATATAAAAAACTCCAAAACCAATACAATACAAAAACGAGGAAAATGAAATTAAACTCGGCATCTGGAAAAAATGTAGTTCCCAAAACAATTGTAATAATCGAAATAAGTGGTGATATTGCCATAAATTTTTGTACAGAACTAAACTGACAATTTTTACATGCTTTCGTTCTTCCTTCAATATCTGTATTGTTTGCAGCACCAAAATAATAGATACCAGTATCCACTTCTTGACCGATTCTACCGCATATCTCACATGTCCGACTTTTCTTGAGTCTACTATAAAAAGCAATAACTGAATCAGGTACTGCAAATAAGAATAGATACAGAACAATAGGACTAACAAGAGTTATTACTAATAAAATAAAAAATTTTCCAATTATGGATAAATCATCCACAGGAGTGGGAAATAGACCTAAAGTCACTATTAGAAAACATAAATTTCCTATAAATAACCAGTTAAGCCAACGATAGTTTTTTAATAGTTCTGGGCTATAAATATATCTATGATTACCCGACATGTATTTAAATGAAGTGATAGTAATAAATAAATAGAAAATCACCAAAATTCCAATTAAGACTGTTGTCGAAATTAAAGCAATACTCTCAGAAATTAGATCAGAAAACAATATAACTAACAACAAAATAATAAAATTAGATAATAGTAAATTTTTCAAGGATGTGAAATTAGAAAATTTTTCAAAAATGGGGTTCATTTCTTTCTTAAGAATTTGCGTATCACTCCTTGAGGATGCATGCACGTTAATTTGAGATTTAGCTATCCATTGATTACACTCTGGACATTGTAGCTCCCCAGCTTGTCGCTCATCATCCTCCAGTTCAAGCTCAGTTTCACAATGGGGACATTCAATGTTTTCAGGTAAAATAAAACCTTTATTTTTTATTATCTTTACTTTCTCCATTTTAAACTCAATCAAGAGCTTAACTATTTTTTCGTTATTTTTTTTTCGAGCCCAATCTATGGCCATTAATCCATTCATATCCTTTAAATCTTTGTTAGCTCCATGCTCTAATAATAACTTTACAATTTTTTCGTGTCCTAATCCTCCCGCATACATTAACAAGGTAATTCCAAAAGCATCGCTCCAGTTAACGTTTTCACCATTATTTAATAACGAAAGAACTTCATCATAATTACCTGCCTGAACGGCAACTGAAATGTCACTATGCAATTCGCCTCTGGATGCCCTGTTCAAAATGTTTTTGGAAATATCATCCATCTAAATCTCCTTTAATCTTCCCGATTTTTGTACATCTAATTTAGGATGATTTAATATTATCAATTTGGTATGAGTAATACTTAAATTTTAATTTAATTGTCATTTAGTTGTCGCAAAAATGAGTTTACTGACTCCGCTAATGAAAAAAAATCCATTAATTCGTGTAATGAAACAACGAATTCCTTCCTTTCCCATTTAAAAATTTCTGTCAAATCATATTCCAATCCAACTGCTCCAGATCGTCCTCCGAAAGCAGCACTTCCCGGGCTTTGCTACCGTCGAAGGCACCGACGACACCGGCAGCTTCGAGCTCGTCGATGATGCGCGCAGCGCGGGCGTAGCCGACTTTGAGGCGGCGTTGCAGGAGCGAAATCGAACCCTGCTGGTGGCGCACAACGATTTTCAGCGCTTCGTTAAACAACACATCCCGCTCTTCTATCAAGCTGGCACCGCCTTCAATGGAGGTGATTTCCTCATCCCGCACCGGCAGCAATTTGCGTGGATAGCGCGGCTGCGATTGAATGTGGGCCAGTATCTTTTCCACTTCTTCCGTAGAAACAAAGGCACCGTGAATTCGAATGGCTTCCGGACTGCCCGGTGGCACGAACAACATGTCCCCTTTGCCGAGTAATTTCTCTGCGCCATTCATGTCCAAAATCGTGCGCGAATCGATTTTCGAAGCAACAGCAAAGGCAATACGAGCCGGAAAGTTGGCTTTGATCACACCGGTAATCACATCCACCGACGGCCGCTGTGTTGCCACGATCAGGTGCATGCCGACGGCCCGCGCCATTTGCGTCAGGCGGGCGATGGGTTCTTCCACTTCTTTGGCTGCGGTGAGCATGAGATCCGCTAACTCATCGATGATGAGCACAATGTGCGGCAATGGCAGGACGGGTTTGTCATCGTTGGAAGTGATGCGGCCGTCTTTCACCCGTTGGTTGTAATCTTTAATATTGCGAACGCCAGCCGTCGCCAGCAAATCGTAGCGCAGTTCCATTTCGTATTCCAGACTGCGCAAAACCGTGAGTGCGTTTTGCGGTGTCGTAAAAACGACTTCGTTCAAGTCTTCCCGGTAGCTAAGGTGGTGGTTGTGCAATTGTGCATAAAGTGAAAGCTCCAGCCGCTTGGGATCGATCAAAACGAATTGCACATCGGTCGGGTGCGCTTTGTAGAGAATACTGGCAAGAATTGCATTGAGACAGATACTTTTTCCCGAACCGGTAGAACCGGCGATGAGCATATGCGGCATTTTGTCGAGCTCGGTAATGTACGGCTTGCCACTGATGGTTTTTCCCAGAGCTAGAGTCAGCGGTGATTCCGATTCCCGGAAATGGGTATCGTCGATGAGGGAGCGCAAATACACAACTTGCGGATTCCGGTTTGGCAGCTCGATTCCAACAGCCGCCTTGCCGGGAATCGGTGCTATAATACGAATACGTTTTGCACGCATGGAAAGGGCCAGGTCATCCGCGAGCGCAGTGATTTTCGCCACTTTCACACCCGGCGCTGGTTCAATTTCGTAGCGTGTGATCACCGGTCCCGGATTGATTTCAACGACGTTGCCCTCGACACCAAATTCTGCCAGTCTTTCCTCGAGAATTTTTGCGTTGCTCAGCAGCTCTTCCTTCGGCACCGGCATGGATTGCTCAACAGGATAATCCAGCAAATCGACACCGGGGAAAACGTAGGCACCACGCGCTGGCGGTGGCGGAAGTTCATTATCGGAACGCAGGGTATCCAGGTCTTCGCGCTCGGTTACGGTAATTTCCTCATTGAAATCCAGCATTTCATCACCGTACTCCGGTTCCGGCGGTCTGGCTGGAGTCAACGGTTGGTGGAAATTCACCTGCGGTGGCTCTGGTCTCCGTTCTTCCTGTTCGCGGCGGGCGAGCATTTTCAATCGATCCTGTAAGGGAATTTTTTCCGTGCCCTGACTTTTGGATTCCTGTTGTGGAATTTTAGGTTCAGCAGGGTGCTCGCGCATGGGTCTTGTAGCAGGAAAGTGGGGTACTTTCGGTACGCCAATGCGTTGAATCTGTCTTTTAATCCAATTAAAAAAGAAAAAGACAGTATTTAATACTGCAGCAATCATGCGTTCGAAGCTCACCTGTGTGGCTGCGACAATAGAAATCATTGCAATGGAAATCAAAATTATCGTGCTACCAACCGTCCCGAAAAATTTATAAAGAACGGTGGCTAAAAATCCGCCCAAAAGCCCGGAAAATTCAAATCCATAGCGAAAATTCTCCGGATTTGCGGCCTGTGGAATCCCCAAAATTGTTGCGATATAGATTGAGATCACGAAAACAAAAAGCGTGATGCGAGTCAATTTCGTCGTATCGCTGCCACGAAACCGGTTCCAGCCCCAGGCGAGCAAAAGAAATGGCATGGCGATGGAAGAATAGCCAATAAACATTTTAATCAGGTAGTAGGATATATAAACACCGACAACGCCCATGGCATTTTTTACGGGAATAAGTCGTAATCCATTCGGTTCCTCACCGGGGTCGTAGGTGATGAGACTGAAAAAAATGAGCAGTGCCAGGGTCATCAGCAAAATGCCGAAAATTTCTTCCTGCTGGCGAAAATCCTTTTCGGGTGATTTCTTTTTGTTTGTGTTCATGGATCTCTTTTTTGTTTCCTAATTTTTTGTGCGACGCACTTTCACTTGAAATGGACAATATTCCACGATGCAATTATCAATCGAAAGGGCGCCGCACTTTTTCAGTATGGCCTTTGATAAAATGGTGTTTTCACAACCTTTGCCGGTACCACACGATTGCGAATTTGAATCCCGACTTCGGTGCCGACAGCTGCATGCTCGGCTGCAATATATCCCGTTGCGATGGATTTGTCCAAACTAATGGACTTGCTGCCGCTGCAGATGATGCCAATATTTTCAGTGCCACTTAAAATTTCATAGCCGTGCCGGGCGATATTCCGGCCATCCAATTCCAAACCGACGAGTTTTCGTTTCGGCCCATTTTCTTTCACTGCAGTCAACACATCGCTGCCGATGAACGGCCCTTTGCCGAGCTTGGTAATCCAACCCAATCCTGCTTCGATGGGATTCGTCGTTGCATCGATATCGTTGCCGTACAGACAATATTTCATCTCCAGACGCAACGTATCACGCGCGCCCAGCCCAATGGGTTCGATATTGAATTCAGCGCCGGCTTCCATAATCGCGTTCCACAATTGAACCGCATCTTCATTGGGAACCGCAATTTCAAAGCCACTTTCGCCGGTATAACCCGTACGGGAAATCAACGCGGGAATGCCGGCTACTTCACCTTTTGCAAACCAATAAAATTTGATCGCACCAAGATCGACCTCCGTCAATTTTTGCAGTGTTGCATCGGCATCACGGCCTTGCAAAGCCACCAGCGAGGTTTCTTCACTTTCATTGCGTAATTCAACGCCTTGTGGCAGGTGCTCCTGCAACCAGTCAAAATCCTTCTGTAAATTTGAGGCATTGACAACCATACCGTAAAAATTCTGATGACGATAGACAATCAAATCATCAACGATGCCACCGTCGTCGTAACACATCGCAGAATATTGCGCCTGGTTCACTGATAAGGCTGCAACATCATTGATGGTCATTTTTTGCAGAAAATCCAATGCACCAGCACCGTGGACAGAAAATTCTCCCATATGCGAGACATCGAACAAACCGACAGAGGCGCGCACACGGTTGTGCTCCTGGATTATACCTGCATACTGCACCGGCATGAGATAACCTGCAAATTCAACGATTTTTGCGCCAGCATTTACGTGAACATCATATAAAGCAGTTTTTTTTACTGACATGAAACCTCCTTAAACCAACCATAATTTGCTGCTTAGCCATACAGCTTAAAAAAATATAAAAATCTTTAAAAGATAGCAATTTAAACACTGACAGTCAAGCCCATTTCAAAATAGAAAATATTGCTCTATGTCATTATTTGAACAGGTTTTAAAGGTCGGATTGCAGGGTGATTTCTGGAAGAATGGGGCATCGCATTCGAAAGTGCAAACGGTTAAAAATCATGCAGCATGCAAAGGCCAGGCATTGGAGGAAGAATTCTATCAAAAAATGCATTTAACCGCGAAACACACAAGTAATACAAAAATTATTCGTGTATCTCATGCTTTTCGCGGTTCCAGCTTTATGACCTATTTCAATTTCAAACCTACGGCTCGTGTAAGTTCATGAACCCAATCATCATGTGCACATTTTGGCAATTTCAGCGCTTTTTAAACCGGATATCCGCAACCACCGGACGATGGTCCGAGGGCAAAATACCATTCCAATTTTCGGAAATTATCCCCTGGCGCAAAACATCAATCCTGTCGTTTACAAAAATAAAATCAATATTGCGTAAGTTCTTTTCGTCACCATTAAATCCGGTGTACGTTCCGTAAGGCCCATAGGCGGCATCCCCAACGGCAATTCGGGAATCGATAAGCGGCGCATCGCCTTTGGTTATGAGAAAATAGGGATCGGCGTGTTCATCCAGATTAAAATCACCGCTGAGAACGACGGGTTTGTCACCTGCCACATCCCGAATGCGGTACATAATCAGCGCTGCACTGTTTCTGCGTGCTTCTTCCCCCCGATGATCGAAATGGGTGTTAAAAAAGTAGAATTGTTTGTGGTCGTTTTTGTCCTGCATAAGCGCCCAGGTCACGATGCGTTCCAGTGCTGCATCCCAGCCGCGACTACCGGTGTCTGCTGGTGTTTCACTCAGCCAGAAGGTGCCCCAATCGGCAACCGAGAAACGGGAGGTGCGATAAAATATGGGTGCATACTCCCCTTTTTCTTTGCCATCTGTTCGCCCCACGCCTACAGCGGCAAATTCGGGCGCCATTCTTTTTATATCTTCCAGCTGATTCTTCAACACCTCCTGCATACCAGCGATATCCACACGATGGAAATCAAGCATTTTCGCCACACCCTCCTTGCGATTCATCCAGACATGCTGCCCATCGTCGGAATTGTCGTTGCGAATATTGAAACTCATCACTCGGAATACCTTATTCGTGCATTGATCTTGCATCGAGCAACCCGACAACAAGACGACGGGAATTACGAAAAGCAGCCCTATCTTCATTTCCTTCCTCCTTTTATTAATTTTTTAAACACTGCATATTACGAACTTCATCGCAAAAAAAAAGCGATAACTCGTTCTAGTTACCGCTTTTATTCTTCAGAGAAAAATAGACTTAATTGCCAGATTTTGCTTTGGCTTCGTTTTGCAGTTGTTGGTTGCGCAGGTGCTGCGCCCTGGCGTCAGCGGCCAGTTTATCTTTAAAAATTTTATCAAAGGGCAGCCACTTGGGTGAGTCACTGAAACCATCGCCAAGGGGAACGATGTCGCAGGTAACGGTTGCCGGATGTTCCCGTTTCTCCCTGGTCATCGTAACAACCGCAAGTTCACGGCAGCGGTCACCCGGTCCGACGATGGGCACTTGTCCATCGTTAATTTGGGCTTCCATTGGTTTCCCGTCGCTGTTGCCAATTAAAAGCAGATCAAAATCTTCAAGAGTGGAAATCACATCGATGGATTCTTTTTTCCGTCCCATGTAAATGAGAAACTGGAAATCCACTTTTTCCTTGCGAAATTCCTTCTGCGCATCGGAGATGACTTCCACCGGCGCGCGTAGCACCTGCTGGCGGAAATAATTACGGTAATTTAGGGATAGTGCCGCAACAACGCCGATTTTCATGCCATTATGCTCGAGGATGAAATAGGGTTCGCCAATATATTTTCCGGTGGAATCGGCAATATTTCCGGTGAGAAAGAGGGGCTTTTTCTCCTTCCGTTCCTGCAACCAAACGGCTGCGGTATCGGCAAAATCGCGCTTCCCAACATTGATGAGATCGTATCCCATCGCTGACATAACATCCCACATCAGCGGCGTTATCCAGCCGCGTCTTTCGCTGGTGGATTCCCCTGTATCGCCACCATCAATAATCAAAATATCCGGATGTGCTTGTCGAATGCTGTCAATAGCTGTCCATCGCCTGGCCAGACCGCCGGCTCTGCTGCCGTGTCAGCCACAGGGCAGCAAATAACCATTTGCTGCGCTGGAATAGAGGATGGTTAATTTCTTTTCTTTGGCTGCCAGCTCACCTGAAAAACCAGACATAAGGAGCGCCAGTCCGGAAAGTGCTATAAAAATTTTATAAAGTCGTGCCATTTTGAAAACTCCTGTTTATACAATAGCTTCGGCTTGTGGGTTCGAATGATGAGGATAATACTCAATTCCATCGGAAAAATCAAGAAGCGGATTTTGAAATAGTAATATAGCGTATAAGATTTTTTTTCAAGAAAATTGTTTTCGGAAAAAATATACGCTTTTAAAATTTCCATCCTTGAAAATGAGGGAACAGATTTGAATTTGTTCAGAATTTTAAGTCAGCGGTGATTTATTACTTTCTACACGATTCAACACTTTCCTGAAGTTCATCGAGGACAACTTGCAAATTTTTGAAATTGAGAGTAAAGGTTGAACTCCTATTCAAAACCGAATTCCAGATTTAAGACAACGTTCTGAGCAGAGAATTGTATGTATTTATACGATGTAATTAAGTATAAATCAAAAAGGAAATCATCAAACCCTGACAGGATTCAGAAACCTGTCAGGGTTTCAGTGACAAGCGGTGCACTCTTTCACATCCAACTCAATCCTTACACTTCTTTTACCGATACTTAACAGAACCAAACGATTACGACGTCAGGAATTTACCGAATACGAGTCTGGGATATGGAGAAACATCCGGTTTATCAATTTGAAAAATATTCAGATAACGCCTGCCTCGCCATTGCTGAAGCACGGCGTTGGGCAGAAACACAGCAGTGCAGTCTTTTAAGCTCCCATTACATACTAGCCGGTTTACTGGAAACAGAACCGGATTTGTTGAAGCGTTTTTTTCATAACCAGGCTTTGCCTCTGGAGGAGATATTCGCTCAAATTCGCAGCCGTAAAAATGAGCAGGAACCGGGGAGCAATCATCTGAACAACGTCAGCAATATTTCATTGAAAATACTTTCCCGTGCCGCGGCGGAAGCCACCTACTCCCAATCGAAGCAGATTGAAACGACGCACATTCTCAATTCGCTTATCAAGGAACCTAAATCCATTGGGTCAGAAATTCTCGAGGTTGTCGCCCGGCAGGTTACAGCACAACAGGCACGAGCAGAGAAAAAACCATCGCAAAAAATATATTCCTCCAAAACACACAGGATTAGTAAGTTAAAAAACAAAGAACAAAGCCTTTTAGAAAAATACTGTTTCAATCTCACAAAAGCAGCGCGCGCAGGTAAACTGCCGCCGATGATCGGCCGTGAAAAAGAACTGGCGCAGGTACTGCACATCCTTGGACGCAAAACCAAAAATAACCCACTACTTGTTGGTGAAGCCGGCGTTGGAAAAACCGCCATTCTTGAAGGTCTGGCTCAAAGGATAGTGGCTGAAGATGTGCATGAAACCTTTCGTGGTAAAACAGTGCTCAGTCTTGATCTCACCAGCGTTATCTCCGGTACAAAATATCGTGGCGAATTCGAAGAACGCCTGCGGGAAATTCTCGATACAGTGAAAGTGCGCGACGATATTCTGCTTTTCGTCGATGAAGTGCACACCATTATTGGAGTCGGCGCCTCGGAAGGGGCCCTCGACGCGGCTAACATTATGAAACCTGCCCTGGCACGCGGTGAACTGCACTGCATAGGCGCGACCACACCGCAGGAATACCAGCTCCACTTTACCCAGGACAAAGCCCTTGCGCGTCGTTTTCAACCGGTCACCGTGGACGAACCCGATGAAGAGGCGGTGCGACGTATCGTCTACGGCATTCGCGAGCATTACGAGATATTCCATCAGGTTCTCTTGAGTGATGCTGTAATCGAGCATGCCATTTATCTCAGCCGCCATTATTTACCCGATCGCGCCATGCCGGATAAAGTTATCGATTTGATCGATGAAGCTTGCTCGCGGGCAAAACTGGAAAGCCGCGGCAACGGGCTGCAGCCTGTGCAATTAAAAGCCACAACACTGCAGAAAATCATCAGCAACTGGACTGGTTTACCCGTGCACGATTTGCATTTTAACGAAAAGCACGCATTGCGAGAATTGGAAAAACGGCTGCAGCGGGAAATTTTTGGACAAAATGAAGCGATAACAGAAATTGCAAAAGCCGTTCGCCGACGCCGTACCGGCATACAGTCCTCCAGCAAACCGGTAGGTGTCTTTCTTTTTACAGGTCCGACAGGAGTGGGTAAAACCGCCCTGGCACAAGCATTAGCCAGGCAACTCATGGGTTCGGATGCTGCCCTTATACGCCTGGATATGACTGAGTTTAAAGAATCGCACAGCATCGCAAAATTGATCGGTGCACCACCGGGATATGTCGGTTTCCAGCAGATGTCGTACTTGGCCGAGAAAATTCGCAAACATCCTTATTCCGTCGTACTGCTGGACGAAATTGAAAAGGCACATACCGACGTTTTCAATTTGATGCTTCAAGTCTTCGATGAAGGCATTTTACGGGACGCCAAAGGCACCGAAATCAATTTTCGTCATGCACTCATCATCATGACATCGAATTTGCAAGGGAAGCAGAAACAGACGACTGCTTTCGGCTTTGGCGCGCCCGAAAACAAGAGTAGCAGTCGTGTACCTGAGCACATTCGCGATTTCTTCGCGCCGGAGTTCATCAACCGACTTGACCGGGT
>JACKDF010000026.1 GCA_020633655.1 Deferribacteres bacterium | reverse complement strand
TCATCCGTTCGATCGCGTTTATTCCAATCTGTTTTATTCGAGCGATCATTGCGATCACGGCTGGAGGGATCGTAGTTGTATTGCTGTTTGCTGCGATTACTCACCTGATTTCGTCTGTCATAATCCCGTTTTTTAACAAACACAGGTTTTGGTGTGCGATACTTCCAGCGACTTTCCCAATGAATAATCGGTTTGTGTGATTGATAATAAATGGAACGACGTGGGTGATAATAATGGTGCACCATAAAGGGAACTGAGACTACGCCATATCCACGGTGCAGCAAATGCTTATGCCAGGCGACTCGAAAACCATGACCAAACTGAAGATCAATTGTTATCGACGGACCATATTCATATTCGATAAAAGATGTGAATTCATCTATAAACCAGCGATCCACGTAGACCGGAGCGCGTGAAGCGATGACAGTGATAAACGCATCGCCATCCATCCCATAAAAATAGAGCGGATCATCGCGCATGAGCTCCGATAGTCTGTAACGGTGCCCATGCCGTAAGCGATACTGCGGCATTTCAGGTCTTGGATAAATCATGTTGGCATAACCATCCGGATCGACGAGCAGCACGGCAATGTAGCAATCCTGTGATGCTCTCAGATAGAAATCAACATCTTCGTAGTCACAGTAATCCTCGTAGGAAGATGTACGCCAAACATCTATTTTAACTTCGTTCTGGTATGCGAAAAGACTTGCAGTATTCATTAAGAGAAATACCGCGCCGAGAAAAAGATATACTCGTTTCATGACAACACTCCATTTCTATTGACTAATTTGATCATTGGAATCCAGTTTTTCCGGTTTCAATTCTGGATTTCCGGGATCAATCTGATAACCCCAATCAAACTGCATAAGATCTGTACTTAGTTCAGTAATGCGTATTTTGGCAAAATGGTTGTCCTCTGTCCAAATAATATAGGAATGACCAAGAATTGCCTCCACATAGCCTAATTCAGACCAACCAAATTCCGGAGCATAAGTAACATCATCAAATGATTCTGTATAACCATAATCCTGAATGAGAACACCTTCGCTGAGCGTATTGACATAGAGTCCGCCACTTGCCGTGTGATATTCAAAAGAAATATCGGAAGTCAGGTTCTGATAATCCTGGATTTTGAAGCGGGAGAAGTCATAAGCCGAAATCTCGGGAAACCGGTTCTGGTCATACATTCTCGCTCCTGCGCCTTCAGGACGGGGAGTATCAAAAACCAAATCATAGCTAAGATCGCTTTCGTTCCCGTTGTAATCAAAAGCTGTAACAGCATAAAAATAGGTTTCACCGTTCGATACATTGTTGTCGGTGTAATGAGGCGAAGTCGTTGTAGCGATGTGTTCGTAGCCTTCATTTTCGTAGAAACTACGGAAAACGTTATAACCGGAAAGGTCTTTATCGTCGTTTGGATACCAGGAAAGAAAAACAGCTTCATCTCCTGTTATGGATTCGACACCGCGGGGAACTGCAGGTGCATCGAAATCATCTTCTACATAAATTTTTTCTTCACAAGCGAAAAAGGAAACACTGACAAAAGCTATTGCAATTACTGATAATCTGTTAATCATAATACACCTCCATAAGTTTCATACCACCTATGGCAACGTATATGCCAGCAAATAACCAACAAAATATTTTATGAGATAAAACCAATATTAACAAACAAAAAACGGGAGCAGAAAAACTCTGACTCCCGTTTCAAAATCTGATTCAGGAAAAACCTGAAGCAAAAAAGCACATACAAACAAAACTTAGTTTACAACAATTTATTCCTTGATATTCAAGTCGCGCATTAGACCATCAGCAATTTTATTGATCACCTCAGGAGAACTATAATAGTTTTCATTGAGTCTTTTTCTGACCAAATCCAATTGTTTTTGTTTTTCTACATCATTCGCTGCCATTTTTTCACCAACCTTTCCGCTGATTCGATCAGCTTGTTCAGGTGATTCAGCGGTATTGCTCTTAATTAACGCATTTTTCAGTGTATTATCTCCAGGTGCGTTTTTTTCCACATTTTGTGCTTCAAACAACTTGCGAGCTTCTGCTGAAATTTGTACAGAATCAGCATTTCCCTTTACAGTTGTTTTGTCCTGAACGGACTTTTCATTTTCGTGCTGCGGTTCGTTGATTTTATATGCAGAGATATTGTTATTTCTTGATCCGAGTCCTGTTCTGTCGATTTGCATCCTGATTCTCCCGATAATATTCGATTTCTAAATAATAATGGCCGTTACAGCCAAATCAATCACTATTCAATGAATCGAAAAAAACTTCTTGCCTGGTTCATTCATGTGATACACAGAGTTAGCATTGAGCTGGGGATACTCCCTGCCCAATCTTCGCATTTATAACTAAATAGGATAAGTCACTTCAAAAAATGAATTTTAATATAATCTTGATCCTTTACATCCTGTTTAATGCACTTTCATCACAGATGTTCTAAAAACATCCATTTTTTCATAAAACACAAGAGAAAATGACGAATGTACTGGCTCAATAATTTTATCGACGTATATCGAGAATTTCTGGAGGAGATATATGTGAAAATTTAGGAAAATTTTTCCTATTTCGAAATGCAGGTTGATTATTTTTCCCTAATTCGAGTTTAATATCATTTAATTGAGCGTTGGCAAGCTCCAAATTTTTATTTATTTGTATTTTAATTTTTCCAATAAGGCTTTTCAACTCGGAAAAATTTTCCTCATTTTGCCCATTCAAAGATGTAATCGATTTTCCAAATTGAGGAGATGTCTTCACTTTCAGGATTGCATCAATTTTTTCCTGGAGAAAAAATTGCCTATATTTTGATGATTTTATCGCGGCAACACTCATCGTTGTGATAGCAGATTGTTCCTTCTTCAGTTCCGACATAAAATCATAGAGAAGCCGGAGCGCTTCCTCAGCAACTCCAGCTTCATTTGCATTTTTCATAGGTAATTGTTGAAATGCGGATGCCATCTTATGCCATACCAGAGAAGGACAATGCAGCGACGTGTGCCTTGGGTTGCGCCATAGACACCGATTCTTTTTGCTCGAGCATTTCAGACCAACCGTCGCGGAGATTGGTAAGGACTTCACCACATTTTTTTAACGAATTTAAATCATTGCTGATATCTGCCCTGTCAAGCTCCGCCAGCAGAAAGATATAAATTTCCCGCAAATTTCTGGCGATATCTGCTCCATTTTCATAATCCAGTGCGGCGAGCAGTTCCAGCAAAATGTTCTTCGTACGTAAAATAAAATGTGCTTTCTCGCCAAATTCTTTTCGTTCGGCACACTCTCTGGCTTGCTCAATAAAAGACATACTCCCATCCAGAAGCATGAGAATAATCTTCCCGGGATCTGCAGTTAAAATTTGTGTTGTTTTGTAGTTGTTCAAATTTCTCTGGTACATAAACATCCCTTTTCATGTCCAAGGTTAACGAAATCTCCTGCAATTCTCATAAAACAAGGCTCTCCGAATCCTGTTTTTTATAACAACTTAAACAAAGCCGCATAAATCTGGATAACGTCCGACTTGAATTGTTCATCGGGTCCAGCTTTCCCCTGTCAGCTCCGTTTTAGTATAAATTATCAGCCCCCACCTAATTGTGAGGTAAGCCACGACCCCTGGGCGTTAAGTTTTGCGATGGTTTCTTCCATAATAAGGAATTGCGATATGAGCCGCTCGCGCTTCATTCCTAACGTCGTTTCCATTTGTTCAATTCGACGTCCGATCCTATCAATAGTATCGGAAAGTGATTCCATTTTAAACTCAACATAGCCATCAAATTTATCGGTTAAACCATAAATCGTCCGGTAAAAATTTTCCATTGCACCTAAAGTCAATGAAATCGTGCCAACACTTCCGGTCCCTGTACCCGTGTATTGGATAACGAGACCTTCAATATTCGCTTCCCCGGAATTACCGGTTAAAATTTGGCCACTTCCTGTGGCCGCTTCTCCATTAATCGTTCCAGAAACATCTGCTCCATTATAAGTCTGGTCCGTGATTCCCAGGTTATCCGTAGTTTGGGAAATAGTAAATCCATAGGTGCTGCCATAACTACTATGAGACAAAAGTAATTGGTTGCTATCATTTTTGCTTGCCGTCATTTCGATACGGTGACGCCCGGTTACCGAGGTCGAAGCAGTTCCAAAACTCAAGCTTCCACCATCGGTGATCCCCTCGATGTTGAACGCCATTTGACTGGTACCTGTTTCCCTGTCGGTAACGATCAGTGCACCACTCGTATCAATGGTTGCGTAAACTTCGTTGTTAAATGCAGATTCGATCTCGGAAAGCAATCCCTGTACAGTGTCCGTTGATGCATCTGAAATAGTATAGCTACCACTGACATCGTATCCATTTCTGCGTGTCCCACCGAAACTGATAACAGCACCGTTGGCGATATCATTCGCACCGCTACCGTTCGTATCGATAGCACTCCAAACCGAGGAGGCATTGATAGCCCCGCCAGCAATGAGCGTATTGTTTTCAGAGCTTGTTATTTGCTGGGCATATTCCGTTTGAAATTCCGAATTGAATCGGGAAACAACTTCATCAATGTCATCCCCGGCCGTCAATTCAACTGTCGCAATTCTTCCGGTGAGTGTATCGGTAATCGTTACTGTCTCATCTCCTGCAAGCCCACCGGACAAATCGTTTGTTCCGGTGACGCTGCCTTTTGCAGCAGCCTGGATAATGTTGACGTCGTATGTGCCCCCCACAGTGTCAATACCACTTGAGACAAATTTTATGGAACTATCACTGCCCTGGCCACGAACAGCCAGCGAGTCAAGCACATCCGAAAAATCATTATTGAGTAAATCCGTCAACTTGTCATTGTCGATTTTTAACGATCCATCATTTTGCAGGCGGATGCCTAGTAGTCCAAGGGAATTATAGGACGAATTGATGCCTGTAACTGTCCCCAAAACTTGATTCACCAGATCTGTTTTCACGGAACGCAGGGTGCCATCACCAAACAGAATGCCACCTTTTTCTTCATTTTCCGAATCAAAGCTCAACTGCTCTGCAATGACAGAAATAATACTGTTATAGGCATCAACAAAGCCCTGTATCTTGCCTTTCACCTGGTCGATGTCTCGGTCCACAGCAAGAGTCACTGTCGTGTCCGACTTGGCTGATACAAGGTTAAGTGATACACCCGCGAGTAAATCGGTTATGTTGTTTGATTCTCTGCTGAACAACGCGCCGTCTACTTCAAGGAGCGCATCAACTCCGGTCACAAGCTCCATATCACGTCCGGCAACGGTCTCATCCACCTCACCGAAATCGAGGGAGCCACCGCCTTCATTTCCAGCAAAGATATTGACGTCCAGCAGCGAGCCACCAGCCGATAAATCCTTGACAACCAGCATTCCAGCAGTATTGCCATCCGATCCATCGCTGATGTACGCATCAATGACAGAATCTCCCCCGAATGCAGTCTCAATGGATTCCAGAAATCCACCGCTTGCGTTTAGCGCATCGGCTGTATTTGAAATGGTAAACGTCGTACTGACAGCAGTGCCATCCGATTGTTTACCGGTTATCGTTATCGTATCACCGTTAACGATATTGTTGGCCGCGCCGCCTGTGTCGATACTAGACCACAATGATGCATCGGTAATAGCGCCGCCACTGGTTTCCTGTAAAGCATTGGCAGCGGAATGGATTTCATTAATGGATATTTGCTGCCCCTCAAGAAATCCAAGTATTTGCAGCACATTACTATTGTCACCGAACGATGTCGTTCCACTTATATCAATCCGATAAAGCGTATTATCATCATCGTCAGTTTCTGTTACGACAGAGGCAGTCACACCTGTTAGTGCATCAATATTGGCCGCAATATCGGTTAAAGACTGCGATTGCAAATCAATATCAATTGATTGCCCGGCAATTGTAACAGTTGTAGAACCTGGTATAGAGCTCAAACCACGCAAGGAACCAACCGCGGTTGCTGAGGACGAAAAAGCATCGCTTTTTGCCCCATCGCTTGTGCGCGTTTTCAATGCTGTGGTTGAACCCACATAACCAAAGCTTTGTAAAATATCAGAAGCGCTGGCATCCAGTAAAGAAAAGCCAGCGCTTCCAGAATCATCACTTGTTAAGATTAACTGATACTCATCACTTGCATTGGAAATGATCGTTGCAGTGACGTTTGTCGCATTTGCTCCATTGTTTAGCAAATTAACAGCATCGCGAACATCTTCCAGTGTATCCGTTGCAGAAATCGCAACCGATTGTCCATTAACCAAAAACTCTCCCGACAAATTCAGCGCAGTATCCCGGCTCGAAAAAACAGCTGAACCCAATTTCTGCGACTGTGCCTTTTGCAGCACGCGAATGTTGTATGTTCCACGTGCTGCTGAATTCGTCGTGGAAATATTAACAATGTCTTCCGGATCTGTCGTGCTTGAACTCGCCAGGCTTGAACTGAACAGATTGTAAGTCTTTTCAGAGGTCAATTCCTGAGCAATGCCTTGCAGTTCCAGGAGTTTAGAGTTAATATTTTTCCATTCTGCGAGTTGCGCGTCAAAAAAATCCCGTCTGCCAGCCAACAAAGACACACGGCCGCTGTCAATCTCAATAATCTGATCAATGATATCACGCCAATTCAGACCAGAAATGAGACCGCTCACAGATGCGAGAGCATCAGTCATGTTTAATACCTCGAGCGTCTAAACAAAGTTGAATCAAGCAACTTGATCGACAAGAGCTCCGAGTTGTTCACGGATTCTTGCGGCGATATTTAGCGTTTCCTCAGGAGGAAATTGGCGGATAACTTCATCTGTTTGGGTATCCACAACACGAACACCCTGTTTTCCAGTTTCATCATCCACGAAGAAGCTCAAATGCCGGGCATTTGATTCTTTAAGCAACGCATTTGCTTTCTCAATTTCCTTTTGAAGTTCCTGCATTGAAAGGTTTTCCTGCCTTGCATTTTCGGAAACTTCGTTGCTGCCTGAAGTTTTTTGCTTTATTTCAACTTTCTCAGGCGCAGGGATTTTCGAAGCTTGTTCCTTTACCCCTTGCGAGGAATTATCCACTGAAGGTAAAGGTAGCGTCCTGCTGATGCTGTTGCTAATTTCGATTTGATTCATCTTACCGCTCCGTTCTTAATCATTTTAGTCGAACAGGTTAATTCCCCGTTCGACTAAAATTTCCTGGTTAAGCTTATTCGCTAATATTACCTTAACCTAATAACGAAAGGACGGCTTGTGGCAAGGAGTTAGCCTGAGCTAACATCGAAACACCAGCCTGTTGCAATATCTGATTTTTTGTGAAAGTCGACATTTCCATCGCCATATCCACATCCCGAACAACGGATTCAGATGAGGTGAGGTTTTCGACAGCCGACTGCAGGTTCGCAGATGCATAACTTAAGCGATTCATATTCGCCCCGATAGCACCTCGAGCCGTGTTAACTGTATCTATAGCAGTATCAATAGTACTCAATGCGGTTTGAGAGCCGCTTTGAGTCGTAAGCGACAGCGAGTCAATAGAAAGTGCCGTTTTAGTAACGCTGGAGATGGTAAATCCAAGCTTCTTATCGGCATCATTCTTATCACCAATTTGGAACTGGGCAGCTGTACCGGTAACACCAAAGTCGTATCCACCGGATCCATTCATCGTTGCCAGAGCAGCACCAACTGTGTCAACAGTTGCACCACCAGAAATTTTGAAGGACACACCAATCGTTCCAAACGTGACTGTTGAGTTGGTTGTCAAAACGGCCGTTTCACTTACGGAACCAAAGGTAAGTGTCAGTGTATCTGTACCGGATGCATAACCAAATTCATAAGAACCGGTTGCAGCGCTGTCAACGTTAAAATCATAAACGTTGCTAATTGTTGCTTCAGCATCGGTATCAGCGGTTCGGGAACCATAACCGTTCAACAAAGAAACACCATTGTAATTTGTAGAAGTTGCAATCCGATCAATTTCTGAAATAAGCTTTTGTGCTTCCGCATCGATTTCAGAGCGGTTTCCGTCGGAGTTCGAAGAAGCAGATTGTGTTGCCAATTCTTTAAGACGGGTAAGCATGTTGTGAATTTGCTCCATACCACCTTCAGCTACTTGCAATACCGAAGAAGCTTCTGTTGCGTTGCGTGTGGCAGCTTGCAGAGATGCAATTTGAGCTCTGAATTTTTGGGAAATTGAAAGGCCGGCAGCGTCATCTGCTGCACGATTAATGCGGAAACCAGAGGACAACCGTTCAAGGGATGTAGCAAGATTGGTTGTAGTCCGGCCAAGATTGCGGTTTGCTGTAAGCGACGCAATATTGTTTTGAATACGTAGTGCCATTGTGATCCTCCATGATGTTAATGGCCAAAGTTATTGTGAATTGTTAGGCTTTTCACATTGATTTGAACAGCCGACCATGGCTGTTACCAACATGAAATTTCTGGTTCTGAGTAAAATATCGTCAGAGTATTTAAACACTTTAATAAAAAAGCTACAGAATCATCATTTTTGAGTTGTTCAAAAAGAAAACATCACCAAACCTCTGGACAATAAATTCGTCAAGAAGCACAGTGAAATTTCCCTGCTCGCTCTGAAATATCGGTAAAAAAAGGAATGAGGGTGAATAGAAAAGAACGCCAGAGCTCCTGCTCCGGCGTTCTCATTTTGTTTTAACTGAGAAGTGAAAGTGCAGCCTGCGGTAAGGCATTCGCCTGGGCCAACATGGACACACCTGCCTGTTGTAAGATTTGGTTTTTTGTAAATTGAGACATTTCCAATGCCATGTCCACATCCCGAATTACAGATTCTGAGGCCGTCAGATTTTCAACAGCGGAAGTTAAATTTGCCTGGGCATAGCTCAATCGGTTCATATTCGCACCTATACTGCCACGAGCTGTATTCACCGTGTCGATTGCAGTATCAATTGTAGACAATGCAGATTGAGCACCGCTTTGGCTCGTGAGTGACAGGGAATTTATCCCGAGAGATGTTTTCGTCACACTCGAGAGTGAAAATCCCAGCTTATTATCCGCGTTATTACTATCACCTAATTGGAATTGTGCCGCGGTTCCAGTCACACCAAAGTCGTATCCACCGGAGCCATTCATAGTCGCCAGAGCAGCCCCAACCGTATCGATTGTTGCGCCACCGGAAATTTTAAATGAGACACCGATCGTTCCAAAGCTGACTGTAGAATTGGTTGTTAATACTGCGGTTTCGCTAATGGATCCAAAGGTCAATGTTAATGTATCCGATGCAGCCGCATATCCAAATTCGTACGAACCGGTAGCTGCACTGTCAACATTAAAATCATACACATTGCTGATCGTTGTTTCCGGATCTGCATCGGTGCTGCGGGAACCATATCCGTTGAGTAAAGAAACACCATTGTATTCTGTCGATGTCGCAATACGATCAATTTCCGAGACCAGTTTCTGGGCTTCCGCGTCGATTTCTGACCGGCTCCCATCAGAATTTGATGAGGCCGATTGCGTGGCCAGCTCCTTTAATCGAGTTAGCATATTGTGGATTTGTTCCATTCCGCCCTCAGCAACTTGCAATACTGACGAAGCTTCAGTCGCATTCCTACTTGCGGATTGCAATGATGCGATTTGAGCCCGGAACTTCTGAGAAATAGACAACCCGGCGGCGTCATCTGCTGCCCGGTTGATGCGAAATCCAGAAGAAAGTCTCTCGAGGGAAAGGCCTAAATTCGTCGTTGTTCGCGACAAATTTCTATTCGCCGAGAGAGACGCAATATTGTTTTGAATTCGCAGGGCCATGTTGATCCTCCATGATTACATGTATCATGTTGTGGAAATTTCAGCTGTCGCTTTCTGAAATCTCCGATCCTTGTTAAGGCCGTCGAAAACCAGAGGAAGGTCGTGTTTCACGAAAAATCAGTAAAGTTATCGTCGATTAGTTGACATTGCTTTAACATTGTTGCCGCAAAATTGTCATAATTTTCAAACTTCATGCAATTTCGTTAAGAATGTGCAATTTGATTGAGGAAACACTGAATAAAAGTATGGTGGGAAATAATTCCTATTAAAACCAGATTTCTTCCATTTCAACTGAATTGCAAAGTACTCTAAATCTATTTGTCAAAAAAAAAGATCGTTCAGAGAGAATTCCCTGAACGATCAAATTTTATAACCTGTTTTGTTTGCTTTTTGTTGTACAAAATTTACATAAACGAGAGGCTCTTTATGATTTGCAAAAGCCCGATATTACCTGGTGCCTGTGTTCGTTTCACTTGGTTTTATGCCCATCTCTTTAATCAGATGCGTGGCACCAGCAAATTTTTCTGTAATGAACATAACATACCGAATATCGACGGAAATTGTACGCTGCATATCATAGTCGTACTGCCAATCGCCTGTCATGGCCTCGTAGTTGCCATCAAATGCAAGGCCGATGAGTTCACCTTTGGAATTCATCACTGCACTCCCGCTGTTACCACCGGTAATATCACACATGTGTGTAAATGCAACCGGAACATCATTTAAATCGGGATCCACCCATTGGCCATAATCTTTGTCTGCCGCGAGTTTACCGAGTTTTTCGGGCATATCAAAAGGTTCTTCACCTGTATTCTTTTCGACGACACCGCTAAGCGTTGTGAATGGTTTATACCAGACAGCGTCGGCGGGTTCATAACCGGATACATTCCCATAAGTAAAACGAATTGTGCTGTTTGCATCCGGGTAAAGTCCGGTTCCCTTCCAGGCATAAAGTGCATCGATGTATTCTTTTCGAAGCCCATCGATGGTCGGCCCAAAGATATCATATCGGTCGTTTAATTCCTTGTTCTCGTCATACAACGCTGCAGCCAATTGCAGGAATGGATCATTCATACTTTCAAGTTCTTTCACGGATTTTCCAAAAAGTGATTTTGCAAATTCCGGATCACTCATTTTCGATGTGCTGTAGGCATTATCGACAAACGTACCAACCGTTGCATAGTCGTTTTTGAAGAATTTATCCAAACCAGCGAGTCTCTGATCACTCGGCAATTCATTCGCCTTCGTCAGCATGCGTTTTAACATAGCTTTATCCACAGGCTCAAAATAACCAAGATAACGGGTAGGTATGCGTTTCATAGTACGTTCAACCATCTTTTCATCAAAGCCTGGCTCTCTTTCGGATTCCGGCTTATCCATTTCTTTTGCAATACCGTAGGCCTGAGAGGCGATTCCGGCTAAGGTTCCGGAAAAACGACCCATTTGCAGGATATCATCTTTCAGTCGAGTTTTACCCAGGATTTCGTATTGTTCCTTTATCTTCTCAAGTGTCTGACCGTACTTCTTTTTCAGATTTTTATCGCTGTCAATAAACGCCATCAGATCTCTTTCGAAAGCGCGTTTCTGACCGAGGAAATCGGTTTTTTTCATGCCATCGACTTTGCCCTGGTAATTTTTCATAACGTTGTTCAGGCTTGCATTTAGGCTTGCCACTTTAATTTTACCAGCCGGATCATCCTTGGTAAGTTCATCCATCAAATTGATAAGCTCTTTAAAGTTTTCAATAGATTGCGGATAGTTGTACTTCAGGTTCCATTCAACCGAATTCGATGTACGCCACCGGGTTGTTGAACCCGGATAACCTAAAATAAATGTAAAATCACCATCATCGAGATCACCCTGTGATATCCGCAAGTAGTTTTTCGGTTTTACAGGGACATTATCAGGACTGTATTCAGCACCAGAGCCATCCGGTGCCATATAAGCTCGCAGGTAGGTAAAATCGCCTGTATGCCGTGGCCACATCCAGTTGTCAATATCACCACCATAGGTCCCGATTGAGGACGGTGGTGCATAAACGATGCGTACATCGCGATAACGTTTGAAGACGTAAAGCATGTATTGTTTGCCATTGTAGTTGGAAGCAATTCGTGCCAGAATGTCCTCACGATCGCCTTCAATGCCATCTGAAATTTCCCGAATTTTTGCATTGATAGCTTTATCACGCTCGAGGGGATCCTTGACGTCTTTAACGGCATCCAAAACATCAGCGGTAACATCTTTGACTTCTTCCAAAACCGAAGCGGTTGCATCTATCGATTGCAGTTCATCTTCCCGTGTCTTCGCAAGAAAACCATCGGTAATGTAATCCACGCCTTCCCGGGCCGCAGATGCACGCTGCAAACCACCGCGAGCGCAATGATGATTGGTCAAAATGAGTCCATCAGGTGAGACAAATGAGGCACTGCAACCGCCAAGCCAGACGATTGCATCGGTAAGTGATTTTTTTGTGGGATGATACACATCCTCAACTTTCAGCTCCAATCCTTTTTTGTTAAGGTCCAGTTGTTTCAACTGAGTCAAAAGCCACATGCCTTCGTCCGGTGGAAAAGCTGTAAAGCCAAAAAACAAGATCAACGACAAAACCCACACCAGTTTCTTCATGAAGAATTCCTCCACTTAAGAATTGAGTATAAAAATACCATTCAAATAGATTTCTTAATATAAAATCTATTTTTTCAAAAGACAGATTTTATTACGTGAATGTTTAAAAAGAATTTACCGCAAGGAAGATAAACACCGATGATTGATTCGCTATGCACAATTCAGAAAGTTTGGATAAAATATGCAACACAGGATCACGTATTCATCTTCTTGATATTTTCACATCGGAGGATGCACACCTGAAAAAGTGGAAAACTCTCAAGGAGATAAATTAATTCAGCTAAAAGATCTTCAAAGCTAAATAAAATTAATTTTCATATAATTTTACTTTACTTTTTAAAGCAAAACTTCCTATTTTCCCGCCAATAAATTAAGGTGACAGGTGGATAATACCATTCACTATTCATTTTTAAAACCGTAGCTCATCAGATCGAAAAATATCATGAATAAATGAAAAGCACTCTGACAGGGTTCGAAACCCTGTCG
>JACKDF010000025.1 GCA_020633655.1 Deferribacteres bacterium | reverse complement strand
TTGATTTAATCGTCAACCGGGAGGTGCGTGAAACCTTCGAAAAACGCAGCAAAATCATCCAAAGTATGCGTGATTACCTCTGCAACAAAGGCTTTCTCGAGGTGGAGACACCGATTCTGCAACCATTGTACGGTGGTGCCGCAGCGCGTCCTTTTACGACGCACCACAATACATTGGACATGACACTTTATATGCGCATCGCCAATGAGTTGTATTTAAAACGCCTCATCGTCGGTGGCTACGATGCTGTATTTGAGTTCGCCAAGGATTTTCGCAACGAGGGCATGGACCGGTTTCATAATCCTGAATTCACGATGATGGAGCTGTATATTGCGTTTCAGGACTACCACTACATGATGGATTTGACGGAGCAGATGTTCAGCAAAATTGCAATGGATGTTTACGGCACCTACGAAATTACCTACCAGGGACAAAAAATCGACCTGACACCACCATGGCCACGATTACCATTGCTCGATTCGATCGCGAAAGAAACCGGACACGATCTTTTCGGAAAAAATCTGGAGGAACTGCGAGAAATCGCCAAAGAACTGCACGTTGAAATTGATGAAACGTGGGGTGAAGGAAAAATTATCGATGAGATTTTTTCCGAGAAAGTGGAACCGAAATTAATCCAGCCCGTTTTTATCACTGATCATCCGCTGTCCCTTTCTCCGCTGGCAAAAAAACACCGGGAAAAAGAAGGGCTTGTGGAAAGATTCGAACCCTTTATCGCAGGGAAAGAGATGGGTAACGCCTTCACCGAGCTGAATGATCCGATCGATCAGCGTGAACGATTTCAAGCGCAGGTTGAGCTAAAAAAACGCGGCGATGACGAAGCGCAACCATTGGATGAGGATTTCCTCCGCGCACTGGAGTTTGGTATGCCGCCCACAACAGGTCTCGGTGTTGGCATTGATCGATTGGTGATGCTATTCACCGATCAACCCTCGATTCGTGACGTATTGTTTTTCCCGCAGATGCGACCGGAGGAATATAAAAAATAATGAGCTACGAACTCTTCATCGCAAAACGCTATTTGCGATCCAAACGAAAAACCGGATTCATCAGTTTAATCACCTACATTTCGATTATTGGGGTGATGATTGGTGTCGCTGCACTGGTCATTGTGCTGTCCGTCGCCAACGGTTTCGAAAGCGAGGTACGGAGCCGCATCATCGGCTTCGATGCCCATGTTCGTGTGCGAACTTTTCATGACCGCGGCATCGAAAGTGAAGTATTGCCTGACATGTTGAAAAAACTCGATGACATGGCACATGTAACCGGTGTTGCGCCCTGTATTTTTGAAAAAGGACTCATCGTCTCCGCAAAAAGCAAGCAGGGTGTTTTTATCAAAGGTATCGATCCCGAGCGTGAACCAAAAGTGACAACGCTCATAGACAACATCGTTTATGGCAGTTTAAATCTCGATACACTGCATGTGGAAAAGGGCAAGGCTTATCCTGGAATTATCATCGGTCGCTGGCTTGGCGACAGACTTGCCGTCAATCTGGGGGACCGCGTGCAGGTGCTGACCGCGGCCGGTGTCGAGACAGGCGGAATGGGCAGCATGCCGCGTTTTCGAACTTTTCGTGTGGCTGGATTTTTCGAGACAGGACTTTACGAATACGACGACAACTATGCGTTTGTCTCCATCGCCGAAGCGCAAAGACTTGCAGAGCGGCGTGGCAATGTCTCCTGGATTCAATTGAAACTAACGGATATGACTCTTGCAGAAGACGTAGCCCGTGTCATCGAGAAACAGTTCGGGTATCCTTACACCACCGACACCTGGTTCGAAATGCATCAGAATTTATTTGCATGGATGGAACTGGAAAAGAAATTTTTCTTTCTCATTCTCTCCCTGATCATCATGGTCGCCGCGTTCAATATCGTCAGCACACTCATTATGGTCGTTTTGGAGAAACGGAAAGACATCGGTGTCCTCAAGAGTATGGGCGCGCATTCAAGGCATATCATGAATATTTTTGTTTATGAAGGTCTGGTTGCTGGCAGCATCGGTACAGTTCTCGGCTTGATATTGGGGTATGCTGTCTGTTTTCTGCAGCTAAAAACGAAATTTATTGCCCTGCCGGGTGACGTCTATATTATCAATGCTATCCCCATAGAATTTCACTGGTTAGACGGCGTCGCCATCACTGTGGCATCTTTGCTGATTAGTTACGTTGCCACACTTTATCCGTCCTATAAAGCCTCGAAACTTGATCCAGTAGAAGCGATTCGCTACGAATAAATAGAAGAAAATAGATATGCAACCGATATTGATAACATCGAATCTTAAGAAAAGCTACTCCCTTGGAGTAAAGCACCAAATCAATGTTCTTGATAACGTGGACATGGTCGCACGACGGGGAGAGGTCATTGCGATCATCGGGCATTCGGGAGTCGGCAAAAGCACTTTATTGCATTTGATCGGTGCTCTGGACAGACCGGACTCCGGAAGCATTGAAATAGATGGGCATTCGATTTTAAAGTATGACGATCGAACACTGGCCAGATTTCGAAATCTGGAGATTGGATTCATTTTCCAATTTCATCATCTGCTGCAAGAATTTACGGCTTTGGAGAATGTGATGATGCCAGCGTTAATTTCCGGCAAAAGGTTACGTGAATGCAAATCGCGTGCGATACAGTTATTAGCGAAAGTTGGCCTTAATAATCGCAGTGATCACAAGCCGGGTGAGTTGTCGGGTGGCGAGCAACAGCGCGTGGCTGTAGCACGAGCCTTAATGAACGCACCTAAACTCATATTAGCAGATGAGCCGTCCGGAAATCTGGATGCGAAATCAGCGAATGAGCTGCATCAATTGTTGTGGAGCTTAAGCCGTAAAGAAGCCCAGACGATTATTGTTGTTACACACAATATGGAATTAGCAAGAATGGCTGACAGACGCATTCATCTCCGGGAAGGTCAGGCATTCGAGGAATAGATATGTCGGAAAAGAAAAGATGCCAGATATGCGAGATGCATCAGGCGACCATGAAAGTAAAAGCGATGCGCAATGGTGAGGAAGTTGAACTGCATATCTGCAACGATTGCGCTCGGTTTAAAGGCCTCATCACCGATGAAAAAGCCACGGAAAGCGAACTGGCGACCTTTTTTAAAAAAGCATCGATGAATATCCTCGGAACCGATCCCGAAAAAGAAACGAAAAAATTTGCGGAACTGGAATGTTCCACCTGCGGATTGACGTTTAATGATTTCCAGAAAGATGGTCTCTTTGGCTGTTCAAATTGCTATGAGACATTTCAGGAAGAGCTTGAACCTTTATTAAGGCGCATACATGGCAGCAGCAAACACATCGGTTCCCGACCAAGACCGCTTCGGGTTATTGCAAATGAACCAGACATGGCTGCCCTGAAACGTGAATTACACACCGCCATCAGCCAGGAAAATTATGAACGGGCTGCAGACTTCCGTGATCTGATTCGCGATTTGGAACGGGAGCAAAACAATGATTGATGACGATATGCGTATGAAAAAATCGACAGACCGTAAACTTCCGGATTATGAGTTAAGCAATCTGCCTGCCGAACTACACCATTTTTTTGGACAAATCCCCGTCTGGCTCGATAGAGCGGAAGAAGGGGATAACATCATTTTATCAACGCGTATACGCCTTGCACGGAATCTGAAAAGTAGTCCCTTTCCCGGACGTGCGAACAGAGAGCAACTCAGCAGTGTCGTCAATCGAGTGAAAACGGCGCTCAATCGTATAAAAATCTGCAAAGATATGACCACCTTTGAAAAAGCCGATCTGCAGCCGTTGTTTAAAAAAGCATTTGTCGAACGACGCATTATCAGCCCGGTTTTTTCAGAAAAAGAGCAAATCGGCATGGTAGCCATCGACCCCGATGAGCAGTTGTCCATCATGGTAAATGAAGAGGACCATCTGCGAATTCAGGCAGTACAAGCTGGACTCAGCCTGCATGAAGCCTGGCGTCAGATATCCCGTCTTGATGATGAACTGAGTGAAAATATCGATTTTGCTTTTATGCCGCAATTTGGTTATTTAACATCGTGTCCAACCAATACGGGTACGGGGATGCGTGCCTCGATTCTCATCCATTTGCCAGCCCTTTCCATGGCAGATGAAATCGAAGCGACGATGAAGAAACTCGCTCCGAGCGAAATTGCCATTCGCGGATTCTATGGCGAGGGGACGGATTTTATTGGCAATATTTATCAGATTTCCAATCAGTTAACTTTAGGGCGCACTGAAGCATCGCTCATCAACAGGTTGGAAGTAGTTGCCGATAAATTTTCAGAAATGGAACAAGAAGCACGTGAACGGTTGTTAGATCAGCAGAAGGATGAAATCGAAGATCGAGTGCATCGTTCCCTGGCAATTTTGAAGAATGCACGCTTGCTGAGTTCCGAAGAATTTATGAAATATATTTCCATGCTTCTTTTGGGAGTCGATCTTGAAATAATTGATGAAATAAGTTCATTAGAATTAAAAAAACTCATGATTTTCACGCAACCGGCTCACATGCAAATAATGTATGAAGCGCCCTCTGATTTGCAATCACGCGATGCCATGCGTGCGCAAATTGTACGGCAAAAAATTAACAGCATCGCATAAAACCAACTTTACTTTTAAAGATGAACTTACTAATTTTAAAATCGAATACAGAACATTTATTCAATACGTCAACCACGGAGTCTGTTAGATGAAAAACAACTTTTCCAGTCGTGTTCAAATGGTGATTCAATTTTCACGTGAAGAAGCGCTGCGACTTGGACATGATTATATAGGCACAGAACATTTGCTGCTTGGATTAATCCGTGAAGGTGAAGGAATCGCTGTGGAGATTTTGCGCAATCTAGGCTCAGATCTCGATGACGTAAAACGTGCCGTTGAAGAGGCTGTTAAAACTACCGGCGAAACAATGACAATCGGTAATATTCCTTTTACCAAACGCGCTGAAAAAATCTTGAAAATGGCTTATGTGGAAGCGGAAAAATATAAATCCGATATCATTGGTACCGAACACCTGTTGTTAGCCCTTGTAAAAGAGAAAGACGGCGTTGCAGCACAAATTTTGCTCAACTTTGAAGTAAATTACGACTCGGTTCGGGAAGAATTGGAAAATATCCTGCGTGGCACTCCCTCCTCTAAAGAAGGTGGACAACAACGATCAAAAACTCCGGCTCTTGATCATTTTGGCCGCGATCTAACCGTACTCGCCCGCAAAAACAGCCTTGATCCGGTCATTGGTCGAGCAAAAGAAATTGAACGAGTGGCACAAATTCTCAGCCGTCGCAAGAAAAACAATCCGGTTTTGATCGGCGAACCCGGTGTTGGTAAAACCGCCATCGCGGAAGGTTTGGCATTGCGTATCGTTGAACGTAAAGTACCGCGTATTTTGCACAACAAACGCGTCGTCACCCTCGATTTAGGCGCCATAGTCGCAGGAACAAAATACCGCGGTCAGTTCGAAGAACGCATGAAAGCCATAATGAACGAACTCTCCCGGGCAAAGGATGTTATCCTTTTTATCGATGAGCTGCATACAATTGTTGGTGCCGGTGGAGCGAGCGGTTCTTTGGATGCGTCGAATATGTTTAAGCCAGCCCTTTCCCGTGGTGAGCTGCAGTGTATCGGCGCCACCACGCTGGATGAATACCGGCAGTATATCGAAAAAGATGGCGCACTGGAACGCCGTTTCCAAAAAATTATGGTGGATCCACCAACACCTGAAGAGGCGATTCAAATCATTTACGGTTTAAAAGAACGTTACGAAGAACACCACAAAGTTCGCTATGATGACGAAGCCCTCGAAGCGACTGTAAAACTCTCTGAACGCTATATCAGTGACCGTTTTCTGCCCGACAAAGCCATCGATGTGCTGGATGAATCCGGCGCTCGCGTCCACCTGGCGAATATTGTGGTGCCGAAAGAAATTACCAATCTCGAAGAAGACATCAAAAAAACCCGTAGCGAAAAAGATGCGGTTATAAAAAATCAGGAATTTGAACGTGCAGCTGTTTTACGTGACACCGAAAAGCGTTTGAATCGCAAATTGGAGCAGGCCAAACGTAAATGGCGTGAACAGGAAGACGATATCGTCGCAACCGTTAAAGAGGAAGACATAGCCGATGTTGTTGCAATGATGACCGGTATCCCGGTTCGTCGCGTATCGCAATCGGAAAATGAAAAAATTCTCAAGATGGAAGAAGCGCTCAAGAAACGTATCATTGGCCAGGATGACGTCATTCATCTCCTTTCCAAAGCGATTCGTAGAACACGTGCAGGACTAAAAGATCCGAATCGTCCGATTGGTTCGTTTATTTTCCTTGGCCCTACCGGGGTCGGTAAAACACAATTGACCAAAGAACTGGCAATGTATCTTTTCGAAAAAGAAGATTCGCTGATTCGTTTGGATATGTCGGAGTACATGGAAAAATTTTCCGTTTCACGTTTAACCGGTGCACCTCCCGGTTACGTCGGTTACGAAGAAGGTGGTCAGCTGACGGAAAAAGTAAGACGCCATCCCTACTCTGTCGTCCTGTTCGATGAAATTGAAAAGGCACATCCGGATGTATTCAACCTCTTATTGCAAATTCTTGATGATGGCCAATTGACCGACGGTCTGGGTCGCAAAGTCGACTTCAAAAATACCGTCCTCATCATGACATCCAATGTCGGTGCCAGAGAAATTAAAAAGTCTGGTGGTTTTGGATTCGCCTCAGATGCCGCTGGTATCGATTTTACTAAAATGCGCGACAAAATCATGGAAGAAGTGAAGCGCCTTTTCAATCCTGAGTTCGTCAACCGTGTGGATGAGATCGTCGTTTTTCATCCATTGAAAAAAGAGCACATGGAAGAAATCGTTGACATCGTTATCGACGAAATGCTTTCCAAAGTCTCTGACCGGCAGATTGAGATTAAATTGACAAAAGGTGCCAAAGATTATCTCATTGACAAAGGTTTTGATGAAGCTTATGGTGCGCGTCCTTTGAAACGCACGATTCAAAAATACATCGAAGACGAAGTTGCCGAGGAAATTTTGCACGGTACTTTCGACGATGGTAGTGTTATTCAAGTGAAACGCAAAGGTGATGGCCTTGAGTATGTTGAGCTCGAACGCAAGGAAATCGTAAAAAAAGGTTCGGCGGACAGTTCTCAAGATCCTAAAAAAGAAAAAACAGAAGAAATCGGTTAATTGAAAACAGTTTTGATTCAAAAAACCGGATGTGAACCATCGCATCCGGTTTTTTGTTTTATGTATTTTAACTTGCGCAGAACTGCGGCAGGTGCTATATTTCTGCTCAAATTACCTTAGACAAAAAAATTGTAATCTATTTAATTTGGTGACAAAAAATCCCGAAACTGTTTGTGTTTATCCGCATTTCATCCATTTGTTTAACAGCCTCGACTTTCCTCTCTGACTCTGATTTTCACCCGTGATTGTGCGGAAAAACAATTTGGATTTCACGTTTTATCTTAAACCATTGTAGTTCACCAAATCACAAGGTTTCTTATGATAATTTCACGAGTATTTATCCGCGCATTTAAGTCCATTTTCGAGTTGACCCTGCCCATCGATCCTAAAATCACCATCGTTATCGGTGCAAATGAAAGCGGTAAATCCAACATTCTAAAAGCGCTTCTGAGCTTTTCACCGGGTATGCCGTTCGACAACACGCTTACTTGTCAATACTCTGATTATTATTACCAGGGTAAATGTCCCGAAGTTAATATCGAATTTTCTGATATCACCAAAGAAAACCGCCGCAACCTGCTGAAATTTTCCGAAGTATTCAAAGATATAAAAAGTTTTATCATCCGCAAAAACAGCCAGCATCTGGATGACTATCATTTTTTTGTAGGCGATACTGAAATACCCATCGCGGACAAAGCACGTTTTTTAACCATACTTCCGAAAATTCTGTTTTTTGATGACATTCCGTTGCTAAAAAATCGCGCTTCGCTTGAAGATCTCGTATCCGGCAAAGAAGAATTCCGCACAGAAAGAAATTTATTGCGAATCGGTGGTATCGTCAATCCGGAAGTCATGTTTGAAGATTCAACCCGTGGTCGCCGCGCCAGTGAAGAAGCGAGCCGTTTGATTACACAGCAAATTCGCCGTGTTTGGAGCCAGGAACCGACGATTGAAGTCAAGTTAAACATAAATGGCAAAGTGCTTTACATCGATATCTCCGATGGCACTACCGTTTTTGACACCCCTGAATCACGCAGCATGGGATTCCGTTGGTACCTGTCCTTTTATATCAATTTTATCGCCCAAACATTTGAAGCCCGTGCCAACGAATACATTTTTCTCATCGATGAACCCGGCATCCACTTGCACCCTGCCGGTCAAAAAGATTTAACCCGGGTAATGGAAGATCTCGCAATCAAAAACCAGATTATTTATACCACCCACTCCCCATTTATGATTAACCGCGATTATCCCCAGCGAGTACGCCTCATTTCCAAAGATAAGGACGGCACGCGTGTGGACAGTGAGGCCTACCGGGAAAACTGGAAACCGCTCCGCAGCTCCATCGGTTTGATGATCGGTGATCTTTTCTTCTTTAATGACAGTGGTCTAATGGTAGAACTACCCTCAAGGAAAATGCCCTTTTTGCGCAAACAGCCGCAAGGCCGGGTACGCAGGGACGGTGGAATTCGGTGAGGTAAAAAATAGGTTCTAAACTCAAAAACAGTCTTACAGATGTACCCGGAATTAAAGTCGGGCATTGTCATAATACCAAAGCGCGAACTGGTTGTACAGTAATTTTACCTGAAAATGGCGCTGTCGCTTCAGTTGATATTCGTGGTTTATCACCGGGGACAAGAGAAACTGCGCTCTTAGATCCAATAAAGTCCGTTCAAAAAATTCATGCAATTTTGCTCACCGGTGGCAGCGCCTTTGGCCTGGATGCGGCTTCCGGCGTTGTGCAATTTCTGGAAGAACACGGCATCGGGTACAACACTGGGGCCGTGCGCGTTCCCCTCGTTCCTGCTGCCGTAATCTATGATTTGGCTATTGGCAGCAGCACTATTCGACCAGATAAAGAAATGGGATACACCGCTTGCCAGAATGCCCAGGAAAAAGACTTCTCACAAGGCAATATTGGTGTCGGATGCGGCGCTACGGTTGGAAAAATAACGGGCATGGAAAATTCCATGCCCGGTGGTGTTGGTCAGGCTTCCGTGCAGCTGGAGGGTGGTTGCATCGTTTCAGCATTAGTGGTCGTAAATGCCTTAGGAGATGTGATCGATCCGCAAAGTAATGCAATCCTCGCCGGAGCGCGGGATAAATCCACCGGAGAATTCATCAATACTATGGCGTTTTTAAAAACCAATGCCAGTAAACTGCAAGCGATGTGGGGTGGCAACACAACTCTGGCCGTGGTCGCTACGAATGCAAATTTGACCAAGGTTCAGGCTGCAAAGGTGGCCCAGATGGCACACGACGGATTCGCCCGGGCAATTAATCCGGTGCATACAAAATTCGACGGTGATACAATTTTTGCAATGAGTTGCGGTAATCTTGAAGTCGATGAAATGATCCTTGGCGCAGTTGCCGCTGAAGTTGTTGCAGAAAGTATTATCAATGCTGTCCATGCTGCAAATCCACAGCATAGCCCGGGCCCTTGTGGCCCGCAAAACCAAACACGCTGATTAAATTTTTGAATACGGGGAAAGCATAGAAAATCGACAAGGGAAGGGAATGGGACATTCTTTTAATACGCGATTGAAAAAAATGGGCACCTGGTCGCCCCCGCATGGCTGGCAGAAATTCACTACTATCGACGCGCACACTGCCGGCGAACCACTGCGAGTTATACTTACCGGTTTACCAGAACTTTTAGGAAAAACGATACTTGAACGTCGTCAATACATGAAAGATCAATTTGACACGTTTCGCACTGCACTTATGTGGGAGCCACGCGGTCATGCGGATATGTATGGGTGCATCATCACCCCTCCGGTGACAGAAGATGCTGATTTTGGCGTTTTATTTTTGCATAATGAAGGGTACAGCACAATGTGCGGCCATGGCATCATCGCCGTCACTAAAATCGCTGTCGAAACAGGCCTGGTCGAAAAAAGAACACCTGAAATCTGTGTAAAGATCGATACACCGGCTGGATTAGTAACCGCTTATGCTGTGATGATAGAGAACGAGGTCGAACGAATTTATTTTCACAATGTCCCTTCTTTTGTCCTGGCATTCGATAAAGAAGTCGATGTACCCGGTCTGGGAAAAATAAAATACGATATCGCCTTTGGCGGCGCTTTTTACGCTTTTGTCGATGTGAAATCAGTCGGCCTTACCTGTTTCGAATCTGACTTTCGGCCATTGATAGAAAAAGGCATGCATATCAAACGCGCAATTATGCAACAACGGGAAATTGTCCACCCCTTTGAAAAAGATTTAAATTTTCTCTATGGCACAATTTTCATCGGGGACGCCGAAAATCCGAGATCACACAGTCGCAATGTTTGTATTTTTGCTGAAGGCGAAGTTGACCGTTCCCCTACGGGTACTGGTGTGAGCGCCCGAGCTGCATTGCACTATTTCCGGGATGAGATTGCGCTCAATCAGGAAATCGAAATCGAGAGCATCATCGGTAGCAGTTTTCGAGTTAGCGCACGAGAAGAAACGATGTTCGGTGATCATAAGGCAGTGATCCCTCAAGTGACAGGAGATGCATTTATAACGGGTAAACATGAATTTTTACTCGATCCAAAAGACTCGATGCGGAATGGCTTTATTTTGCGTTGATAATTTATTCATATTGGCTATGGGAGTGTATTATGTTTTCAAGTAAAATTTATATCGACCGACGAAACGCTCTTAAAAAACAATTCAATTCGGGATTATTGCTTTTTATGGGCAATGCAGAAGCTCCAATGAATTATCCGCACAACTGGTATCAGTTCCGGCAAGACGGTTCTTTTCTTTATTATTGGGGCATCGAACAGCCAGATTTGGCTGCAGTTATTGATCTCGACAGCGGTGAAGAAATCATTTTTGGTGATGAATTGACCGTCGTTGATATCGTCTGGATGGGACAGCAGGCAACAATCGCGGAGAAAGCCACAAAGGCGGGTGTCTCGCTTACAAAACCATTTAATGCACTGACAGCGCTTTTAAAAAATGCAGTCAGCCGTAACCGCAAAATTCATTACCTTCCCCAATACCGTGCGGACAAAGCAATCTATCTTGCAGACTGTCTTGGTGTCAATGTCAAAACAATTGATGAAGGCGCTTCAACGGAACTTATTTTAGCTGTCGCTGCTCAGCGTATCGTTAAATCCGAGGAAGAAATCGTTGAAATAGAAAAAGCGCTGAATGTTTCCTACGATATGCATGTAGCAGTCATGCGTGAAATGATTCCGGGTAAAAAAGAGTACGAACTGAAAGGAATGGTTGAGGGCATCGTCGCCAGCAGCAATGCTAAAATCGCTTTCCCAATAATCTTATCGAAAAACGGACAGATTCTCCACAACACCACCCATTTCAACACTCTGAAAGCCGGCCAGATCGTTGTTCACGATTCCGGTGCTGTCGTTGAAAGCGGCTATTGCAGTGATATCACCCGCACAGTACCTGTTTCTGGTAAGTTTGATTCCCGCCAGAAAGATATCTATACGATTGTGCTCAATTCCCAACAAAAAGCCTTTGAAATGAGCAGACCGGGTATTTTCCAAAAAGACGTTCACCTCGCCGCTTGCAAAGAAATTGTAAGTGGCTTGAAGGACCTTGGGTTGGTCAACGGTTCGGTGGATGATGCGATGGAAGCAGGTGTATTTGGTTTCTTTATGCAGTGCGGTCTCGGTCACCTCATGGGACTAGATGTCCATGACCTCGAGGGTTTGGGTGAAAGTTACGTTGGGTACGACAAAACAGTGCAACGCAGCACCATGTTCGGCCTTTCCTCGTTGCGATTCGGACGACAACTGCAGCCAGGCTATGTCATCACGGTTGAACCGGGAATTTATTTCATTCCCGCCCTTTTTGAAATGTGGAAGGGTGAAAAAACCATGGCAGATTTTATCAATTACAATGCAGTCGAAAAATGGCTCGATTTCGGCGGTGTACGCATCGAAGATGATGTCGTAATCACCGAAAAAGGCAATAAAATCCTCGGGAAACACATTCCCCGCTCCATCGACGAAGTTGAAAGTATCATGGCAGAATGAAAAACGATTTCATTCTCTACCTGACAGCCTCGGATGTGAAACAATTACTTCCCATGTCCGAGGCTGTTCGCATTATGCGTACAGCATTCTCACATCTTTCTGCTGGCAAGGTCATCGCACCCGTGCGCCCCAACATTCCAACCGCGCATGATGGGAAGGCGCTTTTCATGCCGGTCTATAGCCAAGAAATTCAGGCAATCAGCATTAAAACCGTGACTGTGACTCCACAGAACAGCACAAAAAATAGGCCCCTCATTCATGCCATGGTATCTCTCTTCGACAGTGAAACCGGTCGGCAAATTGCGTTGATCGACGGAGAATACCTTACCGCTTTACGAACAGGTGCTGCATCCGGGTTGGCAACAGAGCTGTTAGCTCGAAAAAATGCAAAAACTGTATTCATTTTCGGCGCTGGTGCGCAGGCAAAAACACAAATTGCAGCTATTATCACCGTGCGTGAAGTGGAACATATTTCGATTTTTGACAGCTCGTTTGCGAAAGCTGAAACCCTTGCTGAGCACATTCGCAAAGAATTCCCGGTGCGCTGTGATGCCGTGAGGGATAGTACAAATTTAGCGGATGCTGATATCGTCTGTACTGCGACAACGGCCAATTCGCCAGTGTTTTCCCGTGAACAAATCAGCCCCGGAACACACATCAACGGCATTGGTTCGTACACACCGGACATGTGCGAGATTCCGCCTGCAATTTTCGGTGCAGCCAGAGTCTTCGTCGATCAACGGGAAGCCTGTTTGGCGGAAGCAGGTGAAATAATTTCTGCCGTAAAATCAGGTTTTCTTAAAGGCAAAAATGCCTTGAATGAACTTGGTGAAATCGTAAATGGCGAAGCATCGGGTAGAGAAACGGAACAGCAAATCACCGTATTTAAATCTGTTGGCAATGCAGTGCAGGATTTGTACTGTTCGCAGGCACTTTATGAGAAAGCCCTTCAGCAAAATCTCGGCATTCGATTGCCGGTTAATTAAAACTATTTCATTAAACTAATTGGGGGAATCACGATTATGATCCACGAACACCACAACAAACATCCACAATTCGGCAAAGGCACCTTCGTTGCATC
>JACKDF010000024.1 GCA_020633655.1 Deferribacteres bacterium | reverse complement strand
TGTCGAAACGCCCGGTTCCAAGCTCGAATTCGGGCCCTTCGGCAAGCTCTGGGTCCGAATTTGCGTATTTTGCGACAGTCTCAATTGCGTTCCTGGATTATTCATTGCTTTGTATTGAGTAAATGATGGGGCTGTGTCAAAACGCATTAATTTTGATCCAAACATCAATTCTCACAGAGTGAAAACATCCTCGCGGAGCGTAACGCATTTTCCACTAAGCGAGGCGCTTTCGTTTTATTATGTTTGGCACAGCCTTACATCTGGTGCTAATGAATTAAACAGGCGAAATTAATTTAAAAACTACTTTTCTCACTTTGCTTTTTTACAAATTCAGATTATCTTCTCCGTCACTATAAGAGTTAACCATCTTGGTTTTAACAGATTATCCCCAATAAACAGAAGACAAAGCCCTATGCAAAACAGTCTTTTTTCTCACGCGAATAACCTGGTTGAAAAAGGTTCAAAAAAACTCGCAAAATTCCAGTTCGATGAATCAATAACGCTATTGCAGGAAGCGAAATCGATAGACCCCACCCTTGGCAATTGCGATTTTTATATTGAAATCGCAAAATCGTGTAAAAATGCCGGTTTGAGTGAAAATTCGTCTTCCTGCGAGATCGCTGAAATTTGGAATGAGTTGAAAGCAAAAATGCGCGATCTCGGCGGCGCTCCTGAACATTACAAAGAAACCTGGATTTACTTTGCACGCCGTTTGCGCGAGCTGGATGAATTCGATGCTCAGGGTGCCCTGGCGAATTGCAAGTACTTTATTCATGAAGGTGTTTGCACTTTGCACTTAAAAAAATACCCTGATGCATACGAAATTCTTAAGGTGGCAGCAAAACATTACGGCGATGAATTTCCTGCCCGTTATTGGGGATACTTCGGAGACGCAGCACTGGCCGTGAAGGAATATGGCAAGGCGAATAACGCCTATCTGAAATTGCTCACGATAAATCCCTTTGAAATTGATTGGGCCACTTTGCAAAAAAAGAAATTACGAAGTGTTTTCAAACAACTGGCCGAAGATGGATCGATTGCCCTGGCTTACGCAAATTTACCGTACTTCGCATGGAGAGAAGAAATAATCGAAGTCCCGCAGGGTGATACGTTTATCACTGAATTCGTGCAAAAAATTGACGATTACGCTGATCAATACGATAATTTAGAACCAACGAAAAAGGCACATCTCTTCGCTTTGTACGCATTTGCGGACCAGACAGAACCGGAAGCAAATGCAAATTTTCGAGCGAAAATGAAAGCGCTCTCCCCGGATTTGTTTAAGGATTACATACATGTGATTACAAGTCGATAATCTATTTTCAGGACAAGTGAATTCCGAAAAAGGTCTGTTTGCGAAATGAGCGCTGCAAACGGGTGCCAATTGCACAGGGCAACCGAAAAAAAGATCCACAAGGAGTAAAAATAAAATGAGTCAAAAAATAAACGTTGCAATTTTATTCGGTGGCAAATCAGCAGAGCACGAGGTTTCATTGCAATCGGCGAAGAATGTCATTGAAGCCATCGATAAAAACAAATTCGACGTCACCCTTATTGGCATCGATAAAAACGGCCGGTGGTATCTGAACGATGCGTCTCATTTTCTACTACATGGCGATGATCCCAAACAAATAAGAATGCAGCATGAAAATAAAGAAGTTGCCCTCGTTGCCGGTCGCACAAACAAGCAACTTGTGGAGCTTTCTCTTGGAAGCGCAGATAAAGCGATTGACGTCGTTTTCCCAATTTTACACGGTCCCCTCGGCGAAGACGGTACCGTGCAGGGATTACTCAAGTTGGCCAACATCCCTTTTGTTGGTGCTGGCGTACTCGGATCGGCAGTCGGTATGGATAAGGATGTTATGAAACGCCTCCTGCGCGATGCAGGTTTGCCAATTGGAAAATTTGTGACAATTCTGGCCACGAAAAGAAATGCCCATACATTCGCTGAACTTACGGCTTACCTGGGCGCTCCTTTGTTTATCAAACCGGCGAACATGGGCTCATCCGTGGGTGTGCATCGCGTTGAAAACGACGACCAATTCCAGACAGCACTGGATGATGCATTTAAATACGATACGAAAGTGATCATCGAAGAATTCATTGAAGGCCGGGAGATTGAGTGCGCCGTGCTGGGCAATGACGAACCCAAAGCCTCAGTGCCCGGGGAAATTATCCCCCACCATCAATTCTATTCTTACGAAGCGAAATACATCGATGCCGACGGCGCGGGTTTACAAATCCCCGCAGAATTGCCCGGGGAACTTGTTGCTAAAATACAGGAATATGCCGTCGCCACATTTCAGACGCTCATTTGTGAAGGCATGGCGCGCGTGGATTTCTTTCTTCAGAAGGACGGCAAGATTGTCATCAATGAAATCAACACTATTCCAGGTTTCACCCGAATCAGTATGTACCCAAAGCTGTGGGCGGCGAGTGGTATCCCCTATTCACAACTCATAGAAAAGTTGATTTTCCTTGCACTCGATAGATTTGATCGAGAAAAACAATTGCAAACAGATGTCGGGATTTAACAACTTTTTCTGTGAACTGCTTCAGTGATAGGGAAGCAGAATATACCCTGAGATTTTTTCGCGAGCGAATAAATTAAACTACTGAAGATAAGTACATGATCCTTGAACCTCGAAATGTGATGAGGTTGCGTATTATTTTTTGTACCGAAATAAGAAGTAGTCTAGCGGACAGAATGAAAGCAATCAATATATCTCTGTTGATATTTCGCCATGGACACTTTATCTTTCATGCATGAGAAAAAGCCTCCAACACTTTCTTTTAATCCATAAATTAATTCGACACATTTTGCTTGTGTTGTTCGCAGCGGTATCATTTCTCCAGGCTCAGGATCAATCCGGTTCACCATCCCCAATATCACTAGAAAACATAAAACACCATCTCGCATACCTCGCAAGTGATGATCTGAAAGGCCGTGCAACCGGAAGCACAGGTGCAAAATTGGCAGCTGACTATATCGCATCACAATTGGCCGATTTCGGTATAACACCCTTCGGGGATCATAACACTTATTTTCAAAACATTCCCATGCATGGGAGCAAGGCAATGAAAGATTCCCGGTTGCGCTTCATTGCCCGGGGGGAAGAGAGAGTTTTCGAACATGAAAAAGATTATTTACTTTACGATTGTGGTGCATCGACATTTATAGCTTTGCCGCAACCAATGGCGTTCGTAGGTTATGGCATTGTCGCTCCGGAATATGATTACAATGATTACCTGGGTATCGATGTCGCTGGCAAAATTGTAGTCTTTTTATCTGGCGAACCAATTTCTGAGCATGAGGATTATTTCGCAGGCGCGCACAATACCATACATGCCAATCCCGATGTGAAACGACGGGTCGCTCTGGCGCGAGGCGCTCTGGGAACAATCATGATACCGAACCCGAGAACAGAAAGCGACACCCCCTGGTCTTATTGGCAGCACCAGTTTGCTTTTGATAATATCTCTCTGCTTTATACGCGCGCAACCAATCTCAATATTTTACTCAATCCAGAAATGGCCACGACATTATTTTCCGGTTCTCCCTTCGAATATCGCCATGTCATCGATATGGAAAATGCTGACCTGATCCAAAGTTTTAACATGACCGGGAAACTGGCATTCTCCGGTATTTTTCAGGAATGGGAATTTGTCGACAGGAATGTAATCGGGCTCATTCCCGGCAGGGATAAAAAGCTTAAAAACCAATTTGTTTTAATCGCCGCACATTACGATCATTTGGGCATCGGGCCAGCAGTGAAGGGGGATTCCATTTACAACGGTGTCGCAGACAATGCTTTTGGGGTATCCGCCACCCTCGAAATTGCACGCATTATCGCCTCTGCACCACAACAACCTAAACGATCCATCCTGCTTGTATTTACCACAGGTGAAGAAAAAGGCTTGCTCGGCGCCACATATTACATTGATCATCCGCGTGTGCCGCTCCATAAAACTTACGCAGCGGTGAACATCGACGGAATCGCAATGTTTGATACCTTTAAAAATTTTGTCGGTATTGGTGCAGAGTATTCTACGATGGAAAACCTGTTGCAGGAGCTGGCAAAAGGATTCTCTCTTGAGTATTCACCTGTGCCTGCCATATTTGCCAACTCAAATGCGCTTGGAAGATCAGACCAGATTGCTTTTGCACGTGAGGGAATACCAACAGTTGCCCTTGTCGAGGGAATGAAATACGACAATGCAACCTATGAAAGTGGTGTGCAACGGTTTATCGATTGGGGAGCAACACGATACCACACCCCCTTTGATGATCTCGATCAACCCATCAATTATGCCGCAGTTCAACAGCATTGCAACCTGCTTTTAGGACTGATTTCAATCCTGGGGAATACCGGAAAAAGCGTGGAATTTCACCCCAATTCACAGTTTCTTAATGCCAGACTACAATCTATAGCGGAAGAACGATGACACTTTTACAGAGCAAAATCCGTCCAATCCTACTTATTACACTACTCCTCTTTCTTGCAGGCTGTGCCTCACAATTAGGTCCATCGAAAGCGATTATTCGTATCAAAGGGTCTGATACGCTCCTTCCCCTCGCCAAGCGTTGGGCAGCGACCTATATGCAGCAAAATCCGAACATCTCTGTTTACGTCGACGGTGGAGGAACAGCCACTGGCGCGCAGGCTCTTGCAGTCGGTGCCGCAGAAATTTGCACCGCATCGCGACCGTTACGGCCTGAGGAAGTGAAAAATATTGTAGAAAATCATGGAACCCTCGGATACAGTTTTCTCGTTGCGAAGGAAGCCATTGCCATATTTCTCAATCAAGAAAATCCGGTTGAAACATTCACACTGGAGGAGATCAAACAAATTTTTACCGGCGAAATGGACAACTGGAACAAATTCGCGTGGCAGGATACGGCCATTTATCTCTACGGACGTTCGCCAAACTCCGGAACGCGTTATTACCTGCGTGAACATGTTTTACACGGGGAATCCTATTCTGTGGATATGCAGGTTTTAGCCGGAACCTCAGCAATTGTCCGCGCTGTTCAAGACAATCCCTTTGCCATAGGTTATGGTGGACTAGCCTATGGCAAAGGCGTTAAATTGGCGAGGGTGGAAAATATTGAAATCACTGCTGAAAATATACGCAACGATTCTTATCCCATCACACGCTATCTTTATTTATATACCGTGAATAAACCGCGGGGACAGGTGAAAAAATTTATCGACTGGACAATGACCGATGCCGGACAAAAAATTGTACAGGAAGCCGGGTATCTGCCTGTAATCAAATTCTGAGCTCAGAATCAGTATTTTTTTATTTCAAATACATTAATTTATCTGTGTATCTTTGCAAAATGCCAGATTGCCCGTGAAATGTGGCATTGAGAAAATACATGCCACTGCTAACCACGCCAGCAGTATCGCTTTCTCCATCCCACTGAAATCGCTGCACGCCAGGTGCAACCAAATCGTTTGTGATTTCCTGTACGGTCTCTCCCTTAATATTGAAAATCGCCATTTGCAGCCACCCGGGCTCCGGAATATGCACTTCAAATTGTGTCATCGCATTGAAAGGATTTGGAAAATTGCTGCTGATACAAAAGGTTTGAGGTAAAATCTTTGATTCGGTTCCCGGCTGTTTCCCTAAGGCGATATAGCCCCAGACCCGAAATTCCGCCAGCCCTACATTTTCGCCGGCAGCTGCGGTCACTTCGAGTTCAATCCAATTCGTTTGACGCGGCTCGAATTCAAATATGGACGAGGTTCCGTCGTTGTTCATTTCACCATATTCTACATGACTCCCATCACTGAAATGGAGGCGAAAAGCACGGATGTGGTCTTTTAAATTTGGGCGGTCATAGCCAACAATTTTACCAATAAAAACAGGCTGCGGGAAACTCAATCGAATCCATACACCAACAGGCATTTCGTCGGAGACCCATTCTTTGGTGTAATCGCCGGGATAGCCATCAATAATGCCGTCAACAGCTTTTACCGCGGTTTGTCCCCATCGGACTTTTTCACTGCTCGCGGTCACCAGGCCATTCCCCGTGATATCAAACAATTCCTGTGGTGTGCTGGTTGTATCCGCAGGAATGGTGTCCGAAGGCACGCTTGCTTCCATTGTGGTAAAGGAGAGCACCTCCGACTGCGCCGTCTCTCCTTCAGTGGACGCCACAAAAATTAAAAATGGATACGTAGTACCAGGCAATAAATTTTCGACAAATACAGTGTGCGAATTGGATAGTGTGGTTGTTAGTGTATCATCGTTAACATAACACTCGCCTGTGCACTCGATACTTGTTCGCCAATGAATAACAGCAGAATTTGAATCGATATCCGTGACATTTACCTGCTCAATTTCGAGTCTGGGTTGATTCACGCTATTAGCAGCTTGCCATACTTCAACTTCCGCAAGACCTACCGAACTTCCCTGCGCTTTTGTCACTTCCAAACGAATATTTTTTATTGTCTTTGGTGTAAATTCGATAACAAGGGGTGCGCCGTCGTTTGGTAGTGGACCGGTCATAATTCTATCTCCAGAATCAAACGTGAGCTGCATTTCCAGAATCTGATCCGAAAAATTGATACGATCGTGCAAAATAATTTTATCAATCACCCGGCCATCCTCAAATTCCAGATTAAACCATGTACCCACCGGATCTGTGGTTGCAACCCATTCTTTTGTGTAGTCCCCGGGGTATCCATCCACAAAACCATCGACTGCTTTATCCACCGTTTGTTTCCATTTTTCATTTTCACTGCTCGCTGTCAGGAGTGCTTGCGCTGCAATATTCTCGGCAAGGACAGGGATAAGCGTTGTGACAAAGGACATCATCTCACTCTCAATTCCATCCCCCGTCGTATCCATGGCGCTAACCAGAAAATAATACGTCGTATCTGCAGTCAGGTTTTCTAGCGTTATAGCAGATAAAAATCCCGGTACAATAGTAGAGTCGGTGGTATTGAGTAAGTCCTCCGTTAATCCGTACCGGACGAATCCTCGCGCAGTTTTATTTGTCTGCCAGGAAATCTTCGCTTCATTCGGTGTGAGAACAGCAGAATTTACATCGATAAAAAACAATGAATCAACGCTACTCCAAACCTGGCCTTCCTTTAATTTTAATCGCTGATTAACCGTAATATTATTTAGTTCGTCGACGGTGCCACTTATCCATTTAATTGTAATACGATCAACATTGTTGGCAGACCCGAGGCCGAAAGTCTGGATGAGCGATGAATGCGAGCAATAACCACTTGCTCCTGAAATCTCCTTAATGCGTTTCTTCCCATTAATTTCCAGCTCAATTCTTGTGCCTATCGCATCGCGACTGCTTTTCACTCCCTGTAATTGGATCTGCAACCAGTTATTGGAATTGCCTTTATTTTCGTAAAGTTTGTTAAGCGTTGAAGAGTTGACCGTGTAAAGATCATCAAAACCATCGTTGTTGAGATCGCCGATGGAGGATCCGATTGTACGCGACCGGTCAGCGGTAATTCCCGGATCGTTGGTGAATGTCTCGTTGCCATTGTTCCAATACAACCTGTTGTAGCCTTCCGGATTACCACCATAATCCGGATCGCCCGGATTCCAGTCATAATTGCCAACATAAATATCCATCCAACCGTCGTTGTTGAAATCACCACTCACACAATCCACAGACCTTCCGGAACCATCGACGCCCGCTTGCCCGGCGATGTTGGTAAATGTGCCATCGCCATTGTTATGAAAAAGTATGTTGCGCTCGTAACAGCTGGCGACATAAATATCGAGAAAACCATCATTGTCGTAGTCAGCTGTTGTGGAGCCCTGGCCGAAGACATCGCATTCCAATCCTGCGCGCCCGGCAATATTGGTAAATGTTCCATCACCGTTGTTGCGCCACAAGCGAAAAAGCTTGTAGAACGCACGACTGACAAACATATCCAGATCACCATCGTTATCAAAGTCCAACCACAAGCCGACATGGTTATTGGCATCGTTGCCCAATCCCGCTTCCTGAGTCACATTTTTAAAGGTCCCGTCTCCTTTGTTTTTAAATAATGCATGCCGGCTGTCATCCCAATTCGATACGTATAAATCGATAAAACCATCCCTGTTGTAATCTCCCCAGGAGGCGATGAGTCCGTTGCCAAAATCTTCGACACCTGCAGCCTTCGTCACATCTGTAAAAGTTAGATCGCCATTGTTTCGGTAAAACTGACTCGCTCTGCCTGCTGTCAGGTAGACATCGAGGTCGCCATCGTTGTCATAATCAGCGACAGACATGCCGCGAATACGCTGATCCGTGCGTTTATTGAGGCCGGCTGCTGTGGCAATTTCATCAAAATGGCCATTTCCCCGGTTAATGAACAGAAAATTTCTGGCTGTTTTTACCGTAAAGCCAATGTCCAACAAATCATCATTATTGAAATCCATGAGGGCCGAACTGTGTCCGTAGGAAAGGCCTTCACCGGCAACACCATAAATGGCAGCGACTTCCCTGAATGAAACTGGGGCTTGTGAAACGAGATTGGATGTGAGAAAAAACAGAGAAATAGAAAGAAATAAATTGCGGTTCGTGAGGACAGGTCGCATGATCACCTCCCAGAAATTTAGCCCCTGATTGCAAGAGATGCGCTCAGAAATTCATTCTGGTGCGCTTTTTTTGAGATACTGCTAAAGAGAAGAGTTAAAACATACTTATGCTTGTATAAAGTTACAAGGCATTTTTACGAACCAGATGGAAAAAATAGTTATGGCCTTTGGCATTTTTTCGATCGCAACCTGTGCTTTCGAGGAACCTGGCACGTATTCCTCTGCAAATTCAGGGATGTATGGATTGAAGTGAAAGTGACTTTGACAAAATTTAAATTGAAGTATTTCTATCCATTTTGCGGTTAAAACAACAAGTTTCCCCTGACTGCATGCTATTGACAGGGCATTGATCCCGAGAGATAAGCACAAATTTCCAAATACCACTTGACGAAACAATTGATTTGCGATGCAATAAACTGTATCTTCCACACACACAAATTTTTCATATCGGGGAAATTCACGCAGGAGGATTAATTGCATGCCCCACAAGAGCATGAAAATTAGCAAATCGAAATGGAAATGCGTTCTTCTTTTTTCATTTTTCCTTACTTCCGTTGCGTTCTCCCAGGAGACAGATCGCCCTAAAATCGGCCTGGTGCTTTCCGGTGGCGGAGCACGAGGTTTCGCCCATATCGGTGCTTTAAAAATGTTGGATTCCCTGCAAATTCCCATCGATTATATCGTTGGTGCGAGCATGGGTGGTATTGCTGGCGCGCTCTATTCCATTGGCTACAGCGGACACGACCTGGAACACATCGTTCACAAAACCGATTGGAACGAAATCTTTTCCGACATTCCCCGCAGAACGGAATTGCCCTACCTCGTGCGTAAAGAAACAGGCAAATTCCAACTCGTCTTTGGTTTGGATGGGGTGAAACCTGTCATTCCCAGTGGAATAATTTATGGCCAAAAGGTTTCGCTGTTGTTCTCGAGCTTGACTTTTCCATACGAAAGCATAACCGATTTTGATAAGTTGCCCATCCCCTACCGTTGTGTTGCGGTGGATCTGGTCACAGGAAATCAGGTGATTTTAAAAAGCGGCTCCCTGGCCAAAGCAATGCGGGCAACAATGGCCATTCCAACCGTTTTCACACCGGTGGAGTACGGCGATTCCCTGCTCATCGACGGTGGATTCTCCAATAATTTACCCATAAATATCGCAAAAGAAATGGGAGCAGACATCGTTATTGCTGTGGATGTTGAGAGCCCGCTGAAAAAACGCAAGCAGCTCGGCACTGTGCTGTCCGTTCTTGAACAGACGATTGGTTTGCTCGGACTGGAACAACGCCGAAGAAACGAAAAGTTAATCGATATCCACATACGACCGGATCTGGAGGCATTCACCCCGGGAGATTTTGATGACGATCAGATCGTAAAGATAATTCAACGAGGGTGTATCGCTGCCCAGGACAACGTGGAACAGCTCCTCAAGCTGAAAGAGAAGTATCACCTCCACCGAATGCAGGAACCGGGTATCACTGCCCTGGCGAACAAACAACCAAGAATTTATGACCTGCAAATCACCGGGCACACTGCCATCCCCTTCAGTTTTATCTACCAACAATTGCACATAAAACCAACGGACCGTTTGGATTTATCGTTTTTAAAAGACCGCATAGCGGAGATGAAATCTTCCGGTTATTTTGAAAATGTTTCCTATGAAATTGTGCCCCTGTCAGAAAGCGATATCCGGCTTATCATCCATGTGAAAGAAAAACAAAAGCCGATGATTTTTGGCATCACCATAGAGGGCAACGACGTACTTCCATTTACTTTTATTTATCAATTATTGGGCGTGCAACCCGGCAATAAGCTGGACACCGAGGCCCTGAACAGCCGGATAATGGAACTGTACGGCCTGGGTTATTTCGAGTACATCAAATACGAGGTCGAGCCCATTGGCGAAAACAAAGTCACCCTGAAGCTGGAGATCAAGGAATTGCCGACGCAGCGGATGCGGGTTGGTTTGCGTTACGATGATTTTCACAAACTTGTGGGGATTGTCAACGTTCTCGGAGTGAACTGGCTGATTCCGGGTCTGCGCTTTGAAGAAGAACTGCAATTTGCCGGACTGGTGAACTACAACAGCAAAATCTATTACCCGACCCGTACGATCAGCATGCCTGTCTATCCCCTGCTCAACTTTGGTTTCAAGGATATTCCCACCAATATTTACGATGGTGGCGGCGGCGATCTCATCGCCAGTTACAAAAACCGGTCAAGTTATATTGGGGTCGGCTCTGGCTTGCTGTTTAAAAAATGTTTTAATGCAGAGATCGAATACCAGCACGAATACATGAATGTCACACCGAACATTGCATTCTCCGATCCGTCTATTTTTCCCACCTGGAAGCATGAATTGCGCAAAGTGCAGGCGTCCATGACCATTGACAAGCTGGATGATGTGCTGCTACCGAGAAGCGGATTTGATGTCCGAAGTTATTACGAAGGCAGTTTTAAAGAATTGCATTCGGATTTGAATTACGCCTTATTTTCCACTGCTGCAAATATTTATCACACATTTCACCAGCGGCATACAACGCGATTCTTTGCTTACTGGGGCACGACGAAAACAGTCCCAATTTACAAATACCTGAACCTCGGAAAACCTGAATATTTTATCGGTCTGGACTACGACCAGCTCTTCGGTACGCAAATCGGCATTCTGCGTTTCGATTACCGCTACCAATACAAAAAGGATATCTTCTTTAAACTCATGGCGAATATCGCCCACAACCTGGAATATGATTCGGGTCCGATTATACTCCATCCCTACAATGTGACGGGATTTGGAGTTGGTGTAAAATTGCTGTCGCTGGTAGGGCCAATCGAAGTGATCTTTAGTCACGGAGACAAGGTGTTCATCGGAGAGCGCAAGAAGCAGAATTTGGTGTATTTTGTTTTGGGGTATAAGTTTTAATTTTTATCGATCAAATTCCCTCAATCCAAAGTAAACTCCCAGGCACAGAAAAAGTCCCGACTTTTATCCGGTGGGCAGGCGATGCACTTTGTTTTGATGCGTTTATCCACTGTTTTGGCGAACTGGCTGAATTCGATAATACCAACTTGTTTGCAGGGGAAATCCGGCAGATTTTTTTGCCGACGCGTTTTTTGCACCCGACATTCGACCATGCGAAATATCAGGGTATTTTCATCAGGCCACTCAATTTCCTGTTTGTTAATCGCTGCATATAATCGGTATTGAAAAGCCTGTTCCAGAGCCTTTAAACCACCGTCAGATGGAATGGCGAAAGTTTGCATTATGCGTCGTGCTTCGGAGACCGCAAATCGCTCCCACGATTTCGCGTCCAACTCCATCGCTGTTTCCATGCCATACTTTTCTTCTGCCGCTAAAAACCAGCAGCCATCATGGGCGAGCCAATTTTTGGCGTAAACATCAATGAGTTTGAGCAAATTTTCGCGGGAAAGATTTTGGATATGATCCATGGTAATCCTTTTTTTATTCTGCTTTATTTATGCGATGCTCCAAGTGAGCGATGGGGCTGTGTCAAAACTTGTAACGCGACATTCATGTTGCCCCTCCTTGAGGCCAAGCTTTCGACATAAATGTCGAGTTACAGTCAGTAAATCATGTTTTGACTCAGCCCCAATATTGGGACTTACGAATAAAACACCATGCAGAGATTAGCAAAAAATTACGCCTTCCTTTTCAAAAGAAAAACAAAAGGCAATGACAAAAACGCCGCCCAGGCGCACAGTTGAAATGTACTTTCAAGTCCCAATCGATCACCCGAAATACCTACGGCTAACGCCATGACCGAACTCAATGTAAAGTTGAGGGTCATATAGATGCCGTTAACAAATGCCGGTCTTTCGGTGTTTGTATCCTGAACAAGCGCCAGGATGACCGGTCCGGAGGCAAAAACAACAAAACCGAGGAGAATTAAAAGTGGTATCATCAGCACCTTGTTGGCAGTGACGAATGCGAACATGAGAAAAGGGCTGGTCACCGCGAGAATGAGCAGCATCGTGCGGTGACTGATTTTATCGGCGATGAAACCGGTGAGAAAAACACCACCCGCACCCGCGAATTGTATGATGGACAAGGAAATGCCGGCAACCCACAGCGACTCTCCCCTGCTAGCCAGATAGGTCGGCAGATAAAGCGTTAAGGCGGATTTCATCGCTGCCCGAAAAAATTGGTAAGCTGAAATTGCGATAAAAAATGGCACAAGCCGCCTAATGGTGGCACCGGCGTTGGTTTTGTTATTCTTATTATTCCGGCTGATCGGTTGAATATCTTTCAACTTAAAATAGAGAATGGCAGAAGCCAGCACGCCCACAGGCATGGTGCGAAAGGATCCTTCCAGCCCCCACAACGACATTGCAGCGGTAATAATGAGCGGTCCCAAGGTTCTCGCCAATTCACCACCGAACATGAAATAGCTCATGCCCGCGCCTGTTTTTTCGGCGGAAAGGTGTTTGATCATCACTGGAGCAGGCACGTGGAACAACGTCGAGCTGATGCCGCTGACAAACAGCAAAATGAACAAGATCAGATACGAAGGCGATAATCCCACCAAACTCATGAACAGGGCTGTAAAACCCGGTGTCCAGATAACGATGTATTTCACACACATTTTGTCGGCGAGCAAACCGATGAAAGGATTAAATAAGGAGGGGATTTTTCGCACAACATCCAACAAGCCAACCAGGGAAAGCGAGAGACCAAGTTTGGCGATGAGCAGAGGCAACATGGGTGCAAAAAATGCGGAATAGGTATCGTTAATTAAATGCCCGAATGAGATAGTGACAACTTTCCCCGTCTGAAATTTATCAGCCAATGCTTAATTCCTTTATAAGGCTTAATTTATAATTACCATGATTGGGGCAGTGTTAAAACATGGTTTTAGTGCATAAATTTACGAGTTTTTGAATACTTAAAAACAGGCGGAGCAAAGCGACCGCCTGTCAATTCCCCTTCTGGAAGGGGTGGGCCCGTGAGGGCTCGGGGTAGGTAAGTTTTGAGCACAGCGCTTGC
>JACKDF010000023.1 GCA_020633655.1 Deferribacteres bacterium | reverse complement strand
CTCGATGCTTTTCGCTTTTTTGCCTGCATGGTCGTCGACCCGGAAGTGCTCATCACCAATCGCCACGCAAAAGTTCGCACGCTGGAGGAAATAATAGCCGATGCGCAAGCGAAAGAGGGCAAGCAGCGCTGGCTCGGCCCGCTGGTTGGCGGTGTTGATCATCTCATGGCTGTACAAACCTGGGATAAACTGGGCATCAAAGGTGAGTGGATTCCCTACGAAGGTGGCTCCGATGCCTTGGCTGCTCTAATGGGGCAACACGGCGTCGTTTATGTCGGTAATCCTGTTGATATAAAAGGTCGTCCGGATTTGATGCTTGCCGTTGTCGCCGCGCCGGAACGCCTTAGTGAATTCCCCGATGTCCCAACATTCCTCGAAAAGGGCTATGATATCGCTGAGGAAGTTCTCTGGCGCGGTTATGCGGTGAAGCGGGGTACATCACCCAAAGTCTTAGCTTATCTTTCCGATTTGTTTGAAAAAATCAGCGCTGATCCCGAGTGGATTCATTTTATTTCAGCCACCTCAGCTCAGCCAGTTTTTTTTGCTGAAAATGCATTTACTCAACGTGTAAAAGAAAACCAGCTTCAGGCTAAAAAATACCTGGTTATGGCCAACGTTTTACAGCAGGAGGATGTAAGTGGGCAGCGGAGCAGTGCCATCCCTTTGATTATACTGACATTATTTGTAATAACTTTGGGATTCACTTGTTTTTTCAAACGCGAGTGGATCACCGGCGACACCGTGATTTCCACTATTATTTTCTATCTTTCACTTTATCTCTATTTAATGACTTTGGGATTTCCCAGTGGGAAATTAGGCCAGACAGCTGGTCCTGCTGCAATGCCGCGTTTGTGGCTTTATGGACTGGTGCTTTTTAGTGTTTTACTGATTTTTTCAGTGATTCGTGCGTTGAATAAAGAAAAAAAGATTGCGGATCGGAGTGTGAAAAAGCCGCTGAGTATCATTGCATTAACAGTTGCCTACTTGCTTGTTCTGGATATGCTAGGGTATTATCTCAGCACTCTAATTTTTCTCATCGCCGGGTCATACTTGATTTCATACCGCAAGCATGCCATCATTATTTCAAGTGCTGTTGGATTCGTTGCTTTGTCATGGCTGATTTTCTATAAAATTTTGCAAGTGCCTTTGCCGGTAGGCATTTTGTTTGGGTGAATGCATCGCGAACTTTAAATGGGGAGGATTTCAATGAGCAAAGATCTGCAAGACTACGAAAAAAATATATTCGAGAAGATCAAACATTCGAACGAAATCGGCCAGGAATTCTGGTCTGCGCGAGAGCTGTCTCAGGTTCTGGAGTATAAAAAATGGGACAAGTTTTTAAATGTGATCAACCGTGCGATAGAAGCATGTGAAAATTCGGAACAAATCATAGAACACCATTTTCCCCAGGTGGAGAAAATGGTTAAGTTAGGATCCGGTGCTCAGAGGAATATTGGTGACATCCACCTTTCCCGCTATGCGTGCTACCTCATCGTGCAGAATGCTGATCCCGCAAAACAAGTAGTGGCGCTCGGGCAGACTTACTTTGCGGTACAGACACGCAGGCAGGAGCTTGGAGAGAAAGCGTTTGCAGCGCTCGAAACAGAAGACCAAAAACGTCTTTTCCTGCGCAGGGAAATGGCTGAGCACAACAAAAAATTAGCCGATGCAGCCCGTGATGCCGGAGTCATCCAGCCAATGGAGTATGCTGTTTTTCAGAATCATGGTTACATGGGCTTGTACAACGGCATGAAAGCAATGGATATACACCAGCATAAAGGATTAAAAAAAGGTCAGCAGATACTCGACCACATGGGCAGCGCTGAGCTGGCGGCTAACTTGTTCCGTGCTACACAAACGGAAGAAAAATTGAAGCGAGACAAAATACAAAGTAAGAGCAAAGCCAATCAGACGCATTATGCAGTTGGGAAGAAGGTACGCCAGACGATTGAGGAGCTTGGCGGAACCATGCCGGAAGATTTGCCTGCGCCTGAAAGTTTAAAGGAAATAAACACGAAAAAAGGAAAGCAACTAGAATGATATTCAATGCAAATAAGCGAAAATATTGTGAGGCCTCATGGAAATTTTCGCCGAACTATTAAACGGATTCCAACTCATTTCACATTTTACCCCATTACTCATCATCGCTGCAGGCATTGTAATGGGTATTCTGGTCGGTGTTATGCCTGGGCTTTCCCCGGCAATGGGTGTGGCCTTGCTGGTGCCGTTCAGCTATGGCATGGAACCACTAAACGCACTGATTTTGCTGGCTTCTGTTTACGCTGCTGCAAATTACGGTGGGACGATTACCGCCATCGCTATAAACACACCCGGAACTCCCTCCGCCATAGTCTCGACTTTTGATGGCTATCCGTTAACTAAGCAGGGACAGCCGGGGCGCGCGCTTGGTACCTCCGTTGTCGCATCGACGGTAGGTGGATTGTTTGGTACACTCATTCTCATTTTTTTCTCCGTCCCCTTGGCGCAGGCAGCTTTGCATTTTGGTCCGGCAGAATATTTTGCATTGGCTGTTTTTGGATTGACGATCATTTCATCGCTGTCTCAGGGAAACTGGATAAAAGCATTCATTGCCACGCTTATCGGCTTGTTTTTAAATACGATCGGTATGGATCCGTTCACAGGGTATATGCGATTTACCTTCGATGTTCCTGAGCTTGCAGATGGTTTTAATTTCATCCCTGCGCTCATTGGACTGTTTGCGCTGAGTGAAATTTTCTTGAGTATGGAAAAATCGCAAACGGTGCAGTCTTCTCTGAAAAAAGTTTCCGGTAAAATGCCCAATGTAAGAGAGTTATGGGGATTGAAACGAAATATAGCGCAGTCCTCGATAATTGGAACGCTCATCGGTGTTGTACCCGGCGCCGGCGCGACAATCGCCGCATTTATCGCTTACAATGAAGCGCGGAGAATGAGCAAAACACCAGAACTTTTCGGTAAAGGCGCACTTGATGGGGTTGCGGCATCGGGCGCAGCAACAAGCGGTTCTGTTGGTGGCGCCCTCGTGCCACTGCTCACACTGGGCATTCCGGGCAGTGCTTCAACAGCCGTATTGATCGGGGCGCTCATGCTGCACGGACTTACACCGGGACCGGAATTATTTAAAGATAATGCACCCGTGGTTTATGGATTGTTCGCGAGCCTGTTTTTTGGATATGCCATCATGTTTATCGTTGGCTACATGGGCAACCAACTGTGGATGAAAATCATTAGTGCGCCAAAAGCTGTTTTAAATCCAATTATTTTAGCAATTGCTTTTATTGGAAGCTATGCCGTTGGCAATTCCATGTTCGATGTCTGGAGCTGTCTCGGATTTGGTATACTTGGCTGGATTTTACGCCGCTATGATTTCCCTACTGCTCCGGTAATTCTCGGCCTCATCCTTGGATTTTTAGCAGAAACCAATTTCCGGCGCGCTCTTTTGATGGGCAATGCGACAATATTTTTCACCCGGCCAATCAGCCTGATCATGCTTATTCTCGCGCTGTTGTCATTGACTTATCCTTTCATAAAACAAAGATTTACAAAAAGAAAGTAAGGACATTATGGCTGTATTTTTTAAACGGACAAAAGAGGTTGAAGGGCAAATCGATGAATATCTGGACTGCGTTGTCCAGGCCGGGCTTTTGTTCAAGAAAGGAATTAAATATTATCTGGAGAGTCAGCAGGAGGATTTTGAACGACACATGAATGAGCTGGATAAGCTGGAGAGTCGAGCGGATAAATTGCAGCATGAAGTCATCAACAAACTCTATCTCCATACCCTGATTCCGGAGGCACGTGGTGACGTTCTGGGAATTCTGGAATGCATGGATACCGCGTTAAATGGTACCGCGGCAACCTTGCACGAATTTTATGTTGAAATTCCTGAAATTTTGCCTGATTTACACAAACTTTACCTTGATCTCGCCGATGCGTCCGTCTCCGCTCTCGAACACACCGTCACAGCAACCCGAGCTTATTTTCGCGATATAAAATCGGTTCGCGATCACGTTGCGAAAGTAAAATTTTATGAGAGTGAGGCAGATAAAATTGCGGATAAAATTAAAAAGCTCCTCTTTCGCAAGGATATTGACCTGAGCCGCAAAATTCATCAACGATATTTTGCCCTGCATGTTGAGAAAATTTCTGACTATGCAGAGCAAGTGACTGATCGTTTGGCCGTTGCTGCGATCAAGAGATCGGAATAACGGGAGGAAAATGGATTGATTTGGTTTTTTCTCATTAGTGGTTTGTTTCTTGGCTGGTCCCTCGGTGCCAACGATGCGGCAAACATTTTCGGTACTGCGGTGGGCAGCAGGATGATAAAATTTAAAACCGCAGCGCTTATCGGCAGTATTTTCGTTGTTTTAGGGGCGGTAATCAGTGGAGCCGGTGCGGCACATACCCTTGGAAAGCTGGGTGCGGTTAATGCTCTGGGCGGTTCCTTTACGGTTGCACTGGCGGCAGCGCTCACCGTTTTCTGGATGACTGCTCTGAAATTACCCGTTTCAACCTCCCAGGCTATTGTCGGTGCGATTATTGGCTGGAATTTTTTCAGCCATTCACCGACGGATATAAGCGCATTCACGAAAATATTTTCGACCTGGATATTTTGTCCGATTCTCGCGGCCATGTTTTCCTTTGTCCTGTTTCACCTCACGAAATTGCATTTAAAAAAGTCCAGTATGCACTTGCTAACCCAGGATGCCTATAATCGGGTTGGGTTAATTTTGGTTGGAGCTTTTGGTGCCTACAGCTTGGGAGCCAACAATATCGCTAATGTTATGGGCGTTTTTGTTGCCGCAACGCCTTTTCAGGAACTTGAAATATTCAATTTTACTTTAAGTGGAACGCAAATTTTATTTTTCATTGGTGCGGTAGCTATTGCCGTTGGCATCTATACCTATTCAGGCAGAGTGATGAGTACCGTTGGCAAAGATTTGTTCAAATTGACACCGGTGACAGCACTGATCGTCGTTCTGGCGGAATCACTCGTCTTGTATGTTTTTGCCTCAAAAAGTTTGCAAAACTTTTTATTGTCACACAACCTACCAGCATTCCCTCTGGTTCCGGTTTCGAGCTCTCAGGCAGTAATTGGCGCAGTAATTGGCATCAGTCTGGCAAAGGGTGGCAAGGGCGTAAATTATGGTATTCTCGGCAGAATAAGCTCCGGTTGGGTTATGACTCCCCTAATTGCAGCAGTCATTTCCTTTGTTTCTTTGTTTTTCATGCAGAACGTGTTTCAGTTGCAGGTGTATAAGTGAAAAAGAAAAGGTTAAATAATCCTGCAATTCTTTTCATAGTAAGTTGTGGGATTTTTCTTATACCAAACATGGCTTCAGCCTGTCTCCAAAGGGAGAATGAGATTGCCTGGCCGACCTTGATAATAACTTTGCTTGGCGGTCTTTCACTATTCCTATACGGAATGGAAAAAATGAGTGGGGGAATGAAAAAGGCCGCTGGCAACCGCATGCGCCAAATTCTTTCTGCTTTGACCAATAACCGGGTGATCGGACTGCTCGTCGGCGCTTTCGTCACCATGGTGATTCAAAGCAGCAGCGCAACCACAGTGATGCTTGTCAGTTTTGTGCAGGCTGAGCTCATGGCTTTTGCACAATCCCTGGGGGTGATTTTAGGGGCAGACATCGGTACAACAATTACAGCTCAATTGATCGCTTTCAAACTGACAGACTATGCATTGCTGATGATTGCCATTGGATTTGCGCTCACGATGTTTGCGAAAAATGATTCGCAAAAACATCTCGGAGAGGCCTTGCTGGGATTCGGAATTTTGTTCTTTGGAATGAAACTCATGTCCGATGCGATGAAGCCGTTGCGCACCTATCAACCTTTTATCGACTTGGTGAAAGGGTTGGAAAATCCGTTTTTTGGATTGCTCGTCGGCACAGCTTTTACTGCTCTTATTCAAAGCAGCAGTGCATTTACGGGAATTATCATCGTTCTGGCACAACAAGGATTGCTTACACTGGATGCCGGAATTCCCCTCATTTTTGGTGCTAATATCGGGACTTGTGTTACCGCTGGTTTGGCAAGCATCGGGACTTCACGCGAAGCGAAACGCGTTGCTATCGCGCATGTGTTTTTCAAAATTGCCGGTGTGCTTCTGTTCTTTTTCTGGATTCCGACATTTGCCGAGATTATTCGCTGGATCTCACCGGCAACGGTGAGCCTCGGTGCTGAAAAACTGGCGGCGGAAACGCCTCGGCAAATTGCCAATGCCCATACGGTTTTTAATGTCGGACTGGCTTTCGTCTTTCTGCCGTTTACCTCACTTTTCGCCAGGATGGTTGTACGCATCCTCCCGGAAAAAGAAAAGATTAAAGGAATTGAACCATCCGTCTGGCATCTCGATTACAAGAAAACCTCGACGCCAGCCCTTGCCTTAGAGCTGGCGAGTTCAGAAATATCGCGCATGACAAAAATCATTGGCCGCATGGTGGAAGCGATCATTCAACCTTTCCTTTTTAAGGAAGAAAAACATGATATGATTTATCCTCAATTATCTTTAATTGAAGGCATCAACATGCGTGAGAAGAAAATCGATTTTCTGGAGGAGAAAATCACGGCTTATGCCATTGAAATCAGTCGTCAGCAGTTAGGTACCGATCAGGCCAATGAGGTGTTTGCTATGATTTCCATCGTTAAGGACATTGAATCGATCGGTGATATCATTCATAAAAACATTTTGCCCCTGGTGGAAAAAAAGAAACAACTTGCCCTGGATTTTTCTTCTGCGGGAAAAGAAGAGTTGCAAATCTATCATTCCAAAGTGCGCAAACAGATTGACCGACTTCGCAATGCCTTTGACCAACGTGACACGAAAAAAGCAATTAAAATTATGAAAAAAGAAGAAGAATATTTTGATCTTGAATCAGAATACCGTTTACGCCATTTGCAGCGTGTTGGGCGCGATCATACGAAGTCGGTAGTCACCCACGAAATTCATATGGAACTGATGGATTTACTAAAACAAATCAACGTGTACACGGCAAATATTGCCAAAACCATGACAAGTATTAAATTCGAAAATGAAGATCCAAAAAATCAATTAACTCAAAAACCGGAGGAGGTTTAAATGAAAAATTTGCAGGTAAAACACGTTCTTTTTGGTCTGTTGATATTTTTCATTTCAGGCTCGGCATTTGCCCAGCAGAATGTCAGTGCAGGCCATACAGAATGGGATGACGGCATCATGATGTTCAAATCGGATGATGGTAATTTCAAAACCCGATTTGATACCCGTATGTTTCTCAATGGCGCCTATTTTTTCGAAAACAAGAACGAGCTCAGCAATGGTACTCACCTGCGAAAAGCCCGTTTTGCAATGAAACTTGAATTGTGGAAAACGTGGCGAGCCGAATGGGACATCGATATCGCAGAAGGACTTGTTGAAGTTAAAGATATGTTTTTCAGTTACAATGGTTTCACGAATTCGCATATCAAAGCGGGTCATTTCAAAATGCCCCTCGGTTTGAATGAACTGATGTCATCTCGCTACCAAACCTTTATTGAACGCGCATACCCAATGTTAGCCTTCGAAACCGATCGCCGCGCCGGGTTGGAATACAGCAAATGGGGTCACAAATGGAATTTGCGAAGCGCTATCTACGGCCAAACGATGGATACCGAGAAAAATAAACGAAAAGATGAAACCGGGAATGGCGCTGCAGCGAGGTTGGTTTATGCGCCTGTGCGGACAGATAATTTTATTATTCATACCGGCCTTGCCGCAGTTTATCAAAAACCCGACGACGAAACCGGTGCTATGGATTTCGCCAGTGAGCCGGAAACGAAAATCGGTGATACAGAAATTCTCGACACCGGAACGATTCTCAATGTGCATCACTCCACTAAATATGGCTTGGAGGGAGCATTTGTCTACAAAAATCTAAGTGCGCAAGCGGAATATATTCAAACCAATCTTCGTCGTATTAACGGAGCTCAGGACGCCACTTTTCAAGGCGGATATGCCTTTTTAAGCTGGATACTCACCGGTGAATCCCGGCCCTGGAACAGCATCGAAGGTGAGTTTGGCCAGGTGACTCCAAAATCGAATAAAACGGGTGCATGGGAAATAGCAGCTCGCTACAGCCACCTCGATTTATCCGATGATAAAGCGGGTATTTACGGTGGCATGGCCAACAATTATACCGGTGCGCTTAACTGGTACGTAAATCCTAATATTCGCCTTATGCTCAATTATACCTACGTGGACCATTCTATTAATGCCACGGGAGAGGGATTTATCGGCGATGACGATTTCAGCGTATTGCATGTACTGGCAATGGTTTATTTTTAAAGAATGACAGCAGACCACAAGGATTAATTAATAATATCGTCTACCCCCTTGTGGGGCAATTTTAAAACGGAGAAAAAAATGAAATTAATAAAAATATTCACATTGCTTTTGGCAACGCTATTTATTTATAGCCAATGCAGCCTCGATGAACCCGTCGCACCTTCTGCGATTCAGGGTAGTGGTATCCCCCTGCTTATAAATGAATTTATGGCCAGCAATGATTTTGCTGTCGCTGACCCAGATGATGACGGTAGTGGTGACGCCAGTGTCTACGATGATTGGATCGAGATTTATAATGCTGGCACTAAAGCGATCAACATGGCTGGTATGTACGTAACAGATGATCCACAGGATTTAACTTTGTGGCAAGTACCGGATACAGATCCGGCCAAAACGACAATTCTGCCGGGTGGATTTCTTGTTATTTGGGCCGATGGTGAGATGGATCAGGGGGTTTTACACGCGGACTTTAAATTGTCCGGCGGTGGTGAAGATATCGTCATCGTCGATTCCGACGGACAGACAATTATCGACAGTTTTACTTATGAACCACAGCAAACCGACATTTCCTACGGTCGCAATCCCGATGGTGGCACTACATGGACCGTATTCGGCGTCGCTTCTCCCGGCATGTCCAATGCCGGTGCATCGACAAATGTTGAGCCGGTTATCAGCGATATCGTTATCAGTCCGGAAGAAAAAACGGAGACCAGCATAATTACTATTAGCGCAAAAGCCGAAGATACGAATGATAATTTAGCTTCGTTTGTGATCAATTATGGTCCGGAAGGCGCTATGGACAACGTAAAAAACATGCTGAAAAGTGTGTCTTCCTATGAGGTCGAACTAGGTCCCTTTGCAGATAAATCAGTGGTTTATTTCTATCTCACAGCAACCGATGACAGTGGATTGGTTGCCATCTCCGATACGCTTTCTTTCAATATTGGTGATGTTTATATTCCACCGACCTTGTACATAAATGAGTTCATGGCGAGCAACGATTCATCCGTGGTTGATCCCGACGACACTGATGGCGATCCTTTCGAGGACTGGATTGAAATCTACAATCCGGGTACGAAAGCGGTGGACATTGGTGGCATGTATGTAACAGATGACTTGTCCGATCTAACGCTCTGGCAAATTCCCACTACGGACCCGACAAAGACAACAATAGCACCCGGCGGTTTCCTGGTTCTATGGGCTGACAAAGAAATGGAGCAAGGGATTTTGCATGTGGACATTAAATTGTCAGGCAGTGGTGAGGATATCGGTTTGGTTGGCATTGATGGCATGACCATAATCGATGGATTGACTTACACAGAGCAGCCTGCAGACACATCTTATGCACGTGTTCCCGATGGCAGCAACACATGGCAGCATATTCCAGGTGGAACTCCGGGTGTGTCGAATCAATAAAATTCCGCTGCGGTTTAAAATTGTATTCTATATGCAAAAAACAGTGTTACATTAACAACAGGCAACACAAATCACCCGTTATGCACTAGTCCGGAAACATCCAGATTGTGTAAAAAAGGTTCAACTGTGCGCTATGGCAATCTCAGCGACCAGTTGAACTTATTCCGGTTTCAATGATTTCAGCAACGAAGCCTTATTACACAATCTGGTCATTTTGAGTCAACCAGTTGTATCCCGCAAAATACTTGTTTCCGGAAGAAAGCAGAGCGGATTCAAATTCAATATTTTTCAACTGAAGTTGCCCTTTCGAAGGTGCTAATCCTGCGAAAGGGTATTTGTATGATTAAAGGAGGAAACGAATGAACAAATTTTTGTTACGTATTCTGTTTCTCGCTTGTTTGTTTTTAATGATCACCAATCTTCAAGCACAAAATTTGGTGATAAATGAATTCATGGCAAGCAATGATGCCTATCTTGTTGACCCGGAAGAAGACACAGATGACGGTGATCCCTATGAAGACTGGATTGAAATTTACAATGCCGGCACTGGTGCTGTCGATGTCGGCGGGATGTATGTGACAGATGATCTAAGTAATTTGACCCTGTGGCAAATTCCTGCAACCGATGCTGCAAAAACGACTATTGCTGCTGGTGGCTACCTGATTCTTTATGCGGATAAAGAAACGCACCAGGGTGTATTGCACGTTAATATCAAACTCTCCGGTAGCGGTGAACAGATTGGCTTGACCGCTTCGGATGGTGTAACCATCCTTGATTCGCTTACCTACACTGAGCAGATCGCCGACACATCCTATGGCAGAACCCCCGATGGGGCTGATCAATGGGCATTCTTCCCAAATCCGACACCCGGGGCAGCAAATGGCAGTGGCGCAGTTCTCGCTCCCGTTCTGTATATCAACGAATTTTTAGCCAGCAATGACGCATCGCTTGTTGACCCCGATGAGGATACAGATGATGGTGATCCCTATGAAGATTGGATTGAAATTTTCAATCCGGGTAGCACGCCGGTCGATATTGGCGGGATGTACATAACAGACGATCTTGCCGAATTAACCCAATGGCAGATTCCTGCTACCGAGCCTGACAAAACCACGATTCCAGCAGGCGGATTTCTGGTGTTGTATGCGGACAAAGAAACACACCAAGGTGTTTTGCATGTGAATATTAAATTATCCGGCGGTGGCGAACAAATTGGTTTAACGGCAGCAGACGGTACAACGGTCATCGATTCTCTAACTTATACCGAGCAATATGCCGACACGTCCTACGGCCGCACGGTTGATGGTGGAAACGAATGGGCGTTTTTCATTGAACCAACCCCGGGTGCTTCAAATGTGGGTATTGTGGAAGCGCCAACTTTGTTTATCAACGAATTTATGGCCAGTAATGACACCTATCTTGTCGACCCTGAAGAGGACACCGATGATGGTGATCCCTATGAAGACTGGATCGAAATCTACAATCCGGGAGCTGCGGCAGTTGATATCGGTGGTATGTACATCACGGATGATTTGTCGAATTTGACCCAGTGGCAGATTCCAACAACTGATCCGGCGAAAACCACGATTCCTGCCGGTGGTTTCCTGCTACTTTATGCCGATAAAGAATCACATCAGGGTGTATTGCATGTCGACATTAAACTTTCGGGTGGTGGTGAGCAAATTGGTTTGACGGCTGCCGATGGCGTGACGATTATCGATTCGCTGACGTATACTGAACAGATTGCAGATACTTCTTACGGTCGGGTTCCGGATGGGGGTAGCGAATGGGCGATGTTCGCCAATCCTACACCGGGAACAAGCAATCCCGTTTCTGCAGTAAGTGAAAATGGCAATGGCACACTACCAGTAGATTTTGCCCTTATGCAGAACTATCCTAACCCCTTCAATCCCTCAACAACAATTGTTTATCAATTACCGAAAAATGCCCACGTGTTCATAAAAGTCTATAATATTGTCGGTCGAGAAATCACGACACTTGTCAATAGCGATCTGCAGGCTGGAACACATAAGGTGCAATGGAATGGTCACATGCAAAATGGCCAATTGGCGGCATCGGGTGTATATTTCTATCGTATTCAAGCTGGTGAATTTACTCAGGTGAAAAAAATGATGTTTGTGCAGTAATATTCTTTTCCGTTCCCGATAATTATTATCGGGAACGGAAAATCAACATCGAAACCCTTCCATTTTTTCCCAATTTTCCGTATGATTTGCACTCTTTAAGCATTGTCATAGTACACATGATTTTCCCACTCACCATAAATCATACTGCCTGGTGAAACCCTGGTGGATTCCGCATAATTTTAGGGAACAAAACCTGCTCATCTCTATTTGAACAGATGTATTGATTCAGACCGAACCACTTTCATTGCATTTTAACGACAACAAAACGTAGATTTTTCTGTATGAGTAGAAATTCAAAATCGGTTGCTGTTCAATCCCAACAAAGTTCTCGGAGGACATAATGAAGAAACGATGGATGATTGTTTTAATCTTTTTAGGACTTACGGTAGCGCTGCATGCACAAAAGCGTCTGGCAATCGCTCCATTGCATGCAATTGGTTTGGAGGAGAGTGCTATTTTAACCTCGGAATCTTTGTTAAAAATGGAGCTGCAAAAACAACTGGATTATGAGGTTATCCAAATTCCCTTCGATAATGAAAAGCAACCGTGTTACGAGGAAAAATGTGCGATTGAACTCGGAAAAGAAGCTGCCGCAGAGGAAGTCGTTCTTTGTCGCCTGAGCCGTCTGGGTGAAAAAATTATTGTTCAGTTCATCCATCTCGAGGTTTCTTCCGGGCGAACAATATTTTCTGATAACACCACATCCAATACTGTTGAAGATTTGGACATGGTAATGAAACGCGTTGCGTTAAGTATAGCCCGCCACGAACCGATTGCCAAAACTGCTGAAGTTGGCAATATTACGGAAAGCGAGGACAAAAAACCATTACGCCGCTCAGCCCATAAAACAAGTGGCTTTTCATTTGGTTATTTGTACCCGCAGGACGGTTACGATGGTAAGGAAAGATCCTTTGCTTTGGATTTTCGCACTGGCTATGATATGGAAAACTTGTCTGCAGGGATGCTCACCGCGGTGCGAAATGGCTTTGCAACTAACCTCTTCGTGCATTATCTTACGACCCGAACAGATATCTGCCCTTATTTTGGCGGTGCTTTTGGTTTTCACTGGATTTCTCATGAAACATACGACTACTACGAGGTGGAATCGGGTAGTTATGTCGAGGATAAGCGTAACGGTGATGGCTTTGAACTTACATTGACCGGTGGGATTCGAGTTTTTCGCACATATAATTTTCAGTTGGTTGCAAATCTGGATTATTTGATGACCTTTAATGATTACGATGATAAAGCGGTCGTATTTACTTTAGGTTTATTGAAGTAATTCCGAAGTCAACGGCAAACTTTTGTACAAATCAATCGTCCCAATTTTGCCAGCGTTTATTCACCGATATTGAGACTGCGCAGCATGAGGATATTTAATCCTTCACTCCGCTCGCAACACCTGGATGCAAGAATTTTAGCCTGCTTTATTCGTAAAAACCAGATTGGGAAAGGGATATCCCTTGTCTTTGTACACCTTGAGCATTGCCTGAAAATGGCAGGCCGTTTTAATCGATAAACACATTTTTTCATTTAAAAAGAGGCACTACATGCAGTGGAGAAGAAAGTCAGAAAAGAAAGAGAAAGAAAAACCGACCACACTTCTTGGTAAAATCAAAGAATACACGATGGCCATTCTTGTGCCCCTGGGTATTGTCATGGTATTGCAGGCATCGATCGTGAAAGCATATCATGTGCCTACGGGTTCCATGCGCACAACAATCGAGATTGGTGATAATCTCATCGTGAATCGTTTTATCTA
>JACKDF010000022.1 GCA_020633655.1 Deferribacteres bacterium | reverse complement strand
GGTTTTCACAAAGTCTGGACAACCTGAGCTTTTTTATAGGGCATTACTTTTACAAATCGCTATAAAGTGACAAACTTTGTTCAACAGGTCGTATTGAAAAGTCCAAAACGCCAAAGGCTGTAACTCCCCTTGCATTCCCTGTGAATAAATGTTAACTTTCTTCGTTTCGGCATCGACAAAAAGCAGAAATCCCCATTCATGAATTACCAAGAGGGCGCAATCAAGTGACACCTGTGAAACGATTGGTGAAATTCACCCTTCCAGCTTGTTTTCTGCTTTTTCATATGTTTTGTGTACTGCGAGCACAAACATGGCAGTTTGATGCATCCCCTACCCGGCAAAACCTCGCACGTCTGGACCTGGTTTCTGAAAAAGAAGGCTGGGCTGTTTCCTATGACGGTTTGCTGCTGCATTTTGATGGTAAAAAATGGCAGGTAATGACTTCCATCGATAAATCACAACTTCATATATCCGAGACGAATACGGATATCCTGCCGGTGAACGGGAAAAAATTTGGGGATATTTATACAATTCGTGCTGCTTCCGAAAACAGTATCTGGCTGGCAATCAACAACGCGGATAAACACAACTACCTGCTCGTTCACTTCGATCCACAGAATCAAACATTTTCCTCGCAAAGTTTTCCCGTGAAATTTCGTTCCTTCGATTTTTGGCAGGAATCCACGGGTGCCGCTGTTGGTGAAAATGGCGGTTATCTCTTTGAAAATGGTTTATGGACGCAACTTCAACTCCCGGTAAGCACCGATTTCCGATGTGCCAAATTTGTCGGCAAGGATAAATTTTACCTTTGCGGTGAAGATGGCATTGTCCTCGCCTGGTCAAATTCGAATGTGAAAATTATTGAAACGCCACAAACATCCACCTTCCGTGACATGGATTTTATCTCTGAAAATGAAGGATGGATTGTTGGCAACGGTGCAATGATCCTGCACTACAAGGATGGGGAACTTGAAGAAGAAATTGCAGAATCCACGAACAATCTGTGGGCCGTTGATATGCTTTCCGCAGAATCCGGTTTTGCCGTTGGTGAGAATGGGACTATTTTGCAATACAACGGAGCATTCTGGGACATTGTACCATTAAACACAGACATCGATTTACACGATATTGAGATGCTGAATTCACATGCTGGCTATATTGTCGGTGGACGCGGCGCCATTTTAAAATACGGGATGAAACCGGATAAAAATAGTGATGAGCACACATTTTTATTTTCTGATCAGGTGCACATCGGTAGCGAAAACCTGATGGATCGCATCACCGATGTGTATGGCGTAACTGTAGCCGATTTTAATGGGGACAACCGGCCTGATGCGTATGTCACTGGTTATAAAAGCCTGAATCACTTGTTGATCAATCAGGGACAGGGCTACTATCAAAACAAGGTAATTGAGTCAGGTACTGGCGGGAATGTCGAGACACGAATTGGTAAGGAGAAGTATGAATTCGGTTCCATCGCGGCCGATTTCGATCGCGACGGTGACACGGACTTGTTTCTTGGAGGGAGAAACAAAACAAGCACTTATTTCATAAATAACGGCGCGGCTGTATTCACTTCAAATCCAGCCAGTTTGAATTCCGACAATTTTCATATCATCGATGGCGCTGTTGGGGATTTGAATGAAGATGGCTATCCCGACTTTGCCCTGGCTGATGCCCAGCAGGGGTTACGAATTCAAATCAACCAAAAATACAACCGGTTTGAGGAACAGAATCTCAATGCACTGGGACTTCCAACAACTGGCATTCGCGCTGTCAAAATCGGTGATCTCAATGGCGATTTCCACCAGGATATTCTGGTAGTCTACCAAAACCAGACACCGATCTTTCTGTTTAACGACGGTTCTGCCAGCTGGAGCAAAAACGCAGAGACATTCATCGTTGGAGAATGCTCAGGCTTTGTCAACTCCATAACAATTGCTGATTTAAACATCGATGGGTATAATGATTTTTTCTTGTGCACACAAGATGGCAGTGACGGGCTTTTTATCTTCAATCCCCGCGATAAAAAATTTTATAACGAGACCCAAAACTGGGGTTTGCTTAAGGGCGGAAGAAGCTACTCCGCCGTTTCTGCAGATTTTGACTTGAATGGTTATCCTGATTTATATATCACAAAGTATGGCACGGACCAACTGTACCTTAATGACCCGGGATTACGATTCAATGAAACTACCGATGAATTGATTTATGCAAAAGCGGGATATATTTCCGATTACAGCACAGGGGCAGCCCTGGATGACATTGAGAACAATGGCAGCTATGACATCATCGTTGGCAATGCAGAATACTGGTCATCCCTATTGCAAAATCAGCAGGTGAAAAAATCATACATTCAACTGAAATTAATCGGTATTGAGGATACAAGAGAAGCCCTGGGGGCCCGCATTTGGGTATGGAATGCGCATGCACGCCATTTAAAGGAAAACCTTATCGCTCACCAGGAAGTCATCCTGTCAACCGGGCTTTTTTCGCAAAATATAAATTTGTTTAACATTGGCCTGGGTGTCGCGGAAAATGTTGATATCAGGATCAGATTTCTCAATGGCGACGTGGTTGAATTTGCGAACATCGTCAGTGGTTCATCTTTGGAAATCTACCAGGCAGACTGGTTGAAAAGGCAAGCTTATGCCATTGCCCGGACGGGATTGCAATTCCTGCATTCACCGAAACGACTTCTACAAATTTTGCGCTTTCTTTTTTTTCTACTTTTAATTTTCGTAGCCATCCGATTTTTGGAAAAACGCTATAGCTGGCGTTTCGCGCATGCAACTATTTTTGCTGTAACTTCGATTTTCACCTATGTGTTCTTTATGAGTGCTACCGGCCTTTTTTATGAATTTCTGCCCTTTGCTATGTTGGCATCTTTTCTTGGTTTTCTCATGGTTATCAATGAACCGCTTTACAAAACAAACCGGTTTCGTCATCAGAAAAAACAGGCAATTCAGGAGGCAACGGTCGAACTCTCGATGGCCAAACATGTGAACGATGCCTTTAACACTGCCTGTCGGGCATTAGCTGTGGTGCAACCTTACAAATTGTGTGTTCTCTATGTTTATAATAATGTGGGGAACTATTTCATTCAAAAAGCACAGAGCGGTGCCATTGAAAGCCATTTCCCATCGCGGCTTTTCCCTGACCGACTAAACGTCGAAAGACTCGTTGATACTTCTGTCATGGATGCAAAGGACACTTCCTTTTTTCAGGCAGAAGAATTTGTATTACCTAAATCAACGCAGTTATATCCCCTTGTGCGCAAAAATATTCCGCTCGGAATTCTGTTTTTACAGGCGAAGGAATCGCAAAACAGCAGTGATAGCGAAAACATCGTCGATATTAAAAATTTGTTTCTCCAGCTTTCCATCGCATTGGATAATATTCGAATAAATGACAGTTTACGTGAACAGGAAAATATCGCAGCAATTGGGACATACTCCGGTGGTATAATTCATAATTTAAAAAATCCGATTGAAGGTTTGCGCCTCATTGTTGAGATACTGAAAAAGGAATCAAAGGAAGATAATCCGCACCAGGAATACATTGACGAGCTCAGTAACGGCATCGCGGAATTGAAGCAACGGCTGCTGCGATCAGTAGAAATGATTCACATAAATCGTGAGATGCGCGAAACAGTTGACATCAACACGGTTCTGAAAAAGCTGGTGAAAAATTATGCAAATTTTCATTATGCAGACTTTGAATTATCACTGTCAGAAGGTGAATTAAATGTTGCAGGTGATTCCATAAAATTAGAATTCGTCTTCGAAAACATTCTCCAGAATGCAATCGAGGCATCGAAGAAAGCACAATCGATACAAATCAAAACATCCCAGGCTCAAAATAACATGGTTTTAATCGAAATAAATGACCATGGTTGCGGAATCGATGATGTAAATTTTGAGAAGGTTTTCGAGCTTTTTTATTCAACCCGTGGGAAAAGTCGCGGACTTGGTTTGACATTAACAAAAAATATTATTAAAAATCATAACGGCTATATAGATCTTTACAGCAAAAAGAACGAAGGCACACAATTTAAAATATTTCTTCCAATCCAAACGGAAAAAACATGAGCACAATCCTCATCGTAGACGATGACCGCACAACCCGAAAAGGACTCTATTTTATTTTAAAATTCCACTCGGACCATATTTTTGAAGCAGAGAATATCAAACAAGCGGATGCCTGTCTGAATGAGAGAGAATATGATCTCGTCATCAGTGACCTGCGCTTGCCAAACGAGGAGAATGGGCTCGCGTTGGTGCGAAAAATCAAACAAAAACATCCACTCACCCCCGTTTTAATGATCACAGCCTACGGTTCTGTAAACAGCGCTGTTGAAGCGATGAAAGCCGGTGCGGATGATTTTGTCACCAAAGATTTTTCCAGGGAAGAAATCGTCATAAAAATCAACAAAATGCTCGAGACGCGTAAACTGTGGTTGTCCAATCTGCGTCTTGCAGAGCAAGTGAATAGTTTTAAAAAATTCAGCAGCCACGACACCGGGGATCAAATCATCGGCGAAAGTCCTCGTATAAAAGAAATACTGCAACTCATCGTTCGCGTCGCCAAAGATAAGGATGCCACTGTACTCATCACCGGCGAAAGCGGTAGCGGCAAAGAACTCGTCGCAAAGGCAATTCACCAGACCAATCCAATTCGCAAAGACAACAATTTCGTCGTTGTGGATGTGGCTAATATGCCGGCAACATTACTGGAGAGCCAATTGTTCGGCCACGAAAAAGGGGCATTCACCAATGCGATTCAAAAGCACATAGGTTATTTTGAAATAGCAGACAAAGGGACGGCGTTTCTCGATGAAATTGGTGATTTCCCCCTTGAACTCCAGATTAAACTTCTGCGTTTCCTTCAGGAAAAAACGTTCAATCGTGTCGGCGGGGAAAAGACTATTTACTCCGATACCCGCATCGTCGCGGCAACGAACAAAGATCTCTCTGAATTGATGGCAAAGCAACGGTTCCGGGAAGATTTATTTTATCGATTAAATGTAATTTCTATTCATATACCCAGCCTGCGGGAACGGCGCGAAGACATACCATTACTCATTGACTATTTTAAAAATAAATTTGAATGGACGAAAGGACGCGTTTTACTCTTTCCGGAATCAGTTATTCGCCACATGACCGAATACAACTGGCCGGGAAATATTCGCCAATTGAAAAATTTTATAGAGCGACTTTTCATTCTCTGTCCCCACGAAGAAGTACGTTTGGGGGATTTAAACTTCGAACAGACACCAAAGAACAGCGATGATTTTGTATTTGGAGATCTGCTTCAACTCTCCCTGAAAGACGCTCGACAAGAACTGATTCGTAATTTCGAACGTGTCTATTTGAAGCATTATCTGGAACTCTACAATAATAACATCAGCAAACTGGCAACAGCCGTTGGCGAATCCCGTGAAAGCTTGAGTAAGAAGATCAAGAAATATGCATTAAAAACACCTTCCGAAGATTTCTAACCTGGTTTATTCGTGCGTTGTATGGATTTGGCGATGTACAGGGGATACCTCCTGCACAATCCTGGTGTTAAAACAATAATGACCAAAACTATGAAAATATTATCATGGTTTTATATTTCTGTGATTGATTTTTCACAATCAACTCCCCTCAATAAATCAGATTGCAGCCTGTTTTCTACACAGAAGTTCAGCAAATCCATTTTTTCACAATAAATGGCATAAATATAGTATGCCTGAGTTGAACAGAGTCAATAGCTAGTACTTTGGTATTGCCGAAGGGTATCTTGAATTTCTAAAATGAAGGAATTATTGCTTGCTTCCTGAAATCACCTATTTCATTATCATGCTTGTGGTCTTTATTCTGGCGGCAATGTGGTGGAAATTGCCAATTGGAATCTCGTTGATTCTGGCATCCATTGCCGGTGCTCTTGCCAGCGGAGATGGTATTCCAATCCGCCACCTTGTCGAAGGAACCTTTGCCTACCTCGATCCGATTTTGATCATCGCAACGGCAATGATTTTTATGGGAGCTCTGCGTCGTTCCGGTGCCCTGGGAAGCATTAGCCGGCTGATCATCATCAAATTGCACAAACAGCCGTTTTGGCTGGTAATATTTATCACACTTTTTATCATGTTCCCGGGAATGATAACCGGGCTTTCTACTGCAACCGTACTTACTACTGGCGCCCTCGTTGCACCTGCTTTAATGATGTTGGGGATCCCGCGTGTCACCGTTGCAGCCATTATTGCCATGAGTGCAATTTACGGCATGATCGCCCCTCCTATCAACATACCGGCAATGATTATTGGTGGCGGTGTGGATATGCCGTATATCGGCTTTGAATTGCCTTTACTCTTTGCTACGCTTCCCCTGGCCATTGGCGTAAATTTATCCCTGGGTTATAAGTACCTTCGAAAAATAGACATCGAAAATATCCAAACAAAATTGGGGGAAGATTACGTTGCGAAATATGGTATTCGTCTCTTTTTGCCCCTCATTATCGTGGTTGTTCTGATGTTGGGCATTCGTATTCTGCCACAATATTTTCCCAATCTTGGTGTACCACTCATCTTCATGATTGGCAGTCTCGTTGCACTGATCTGCGGGGAGAAATTCAATTTTTTCAAGATATCCCACAAAGCAATTCAGGAAGCTTTGCCTGTTATTGGAATCCTGGTTGGAATTGGCATGTTTATACAAATCATGACCCTGAACGGTGTTCGTGGCATGTTGGTTATTAGCAGTTTGAGTACACCTTCAGTTTGGCGGTATGTGAGTATGGGAGTAATGATTCCGTTATTTGGTGCCGTATCCGCTTATGGTTCTGCCTCAGTTCTTGGTGTGCCGTTCCTGCTTGCATTTTTAGGCCAAAACGAAATAATCGTTGGCTCAGCACTTTCGCTTTTAACGGGGCTTGGTGACTTGATGCCGCCAACGGCACTGGCAGGAATTTTTGCAGCACAAGTTGTGGGAGAAGAAAATTATTTCAAAGTGCTGAGAGTCACGTTGATACCTGCAATTGCCACGGCACTCTGGGCTTTGGCAATGATATTTTTTGCGAATCAGTTAGGTGCGTTCTTATGAAATATCAAAGCAGAGTTGATTTAATTTTAAGATACCAACTCGCTATTTTACTTTTCGCAAGCACGGGCAATGCATCAATTCAGGCACAAATCCCAACAAAGCGTGGCGATTTAATCCAGGAATTTGAATCGATTCGCGATAACATGCCAAATCGTGATAGCGAGGGTTTTGTTCCGCCAACTTCAGAAGAGCTTGCAAAGTGGCGCTCGGTCATCCAAGCCATGCTGGCAGAAAACTGGAGCGATGCTTATACTTTAATCCAAACCGATTTTCCAGAATACGAGCTTTTCCAATATACAGATACCGGAAATGACGATGCAGTGTATTATTTTGTACGAGAAAAAACGCCGGTTACCAAAGGATGGGGCACGTTTGTCTTTGCCACTTCCTATTTGCGGCAGCTTGCTATTGAAACACCCCATCCGATTTATGACACCAACACCTACAAACAATCACCGGATATGTTTCGCCTGACCGGTGCACGCTACCTTATTATGGCGGGAACGCATCGCTGTGCGAACAGCGCAATTTCCGGCTGCGATGGCACATCATCGAGTTGCGGTGGCGCCTACAAAGTTTCTGATATGGCCCACTCTGTGAATACATTTTTCCAAATAACGCATGAGGAAATTGCAAAATTCAATGATAAAACATATCAGGTGCAAATACACGGTCACAGCCAATCGAGCTGCGAAGACATTTTCCTGAGCAACGGTCATAATACTGTCGTAATGGACCAACTGCTTGCTCTGCGTGACCATATATTAACGAACACTGCGCTGACTTGTGAAGTGGCCGGACAATCGTCCTGTACACTCGTGGCATCCACCAATGTTCAGGGAAGATTCACCAATGGTGTAAGATCAAATCCATGCAACAGCTATGCAAGCGCACAAAATATTACGGGATATTTTATTCATGCGGAGCAAACACGCACTGTTCGTGACAATCCCGGTCAATACGGCAAATTTGCAGAGGCGCTAAACAAGATTATCCCATTGACTTCGAATCAGACGGCTGTACAAACAAAGAAGAATACGGAATTTCCTCAAGGTTTTATGCTGAACGAAGCGTACCCGAATCCCTTCAACTTAAAGACAAATATTACAATTGAATTGCCTGTCTCTGCCAGTATCAACATTATGATAGTCAACAGTGCAGGCTCGACTATTCGGAAGCTTGTTAGCGGGACTAACCTGGCTTCAGGTACACACATATTTCAATGGAATGGACGAAATGATATGGGACAGGTTCTGGCAAGTGGTCCCTATCTCATTCAGATGGAAGCCGGCACTTTTCACCAAACAAAGAAAGTCATTTTTGCAAAATAAAATTGAAAGAACTGCCTCATGATTTTAAAAATAATCTATCAACTCATTCTTCTTTTTATAAGTCTCCTCCTGGTTTATGATGTTTTTAAAGAAAAAACAAGAATGCTGCAACTCACCGCTGCACTGGCATTAATTCCATTTATTTTAAGACTTCTTATGATCAAATAATTCAAAAAAAAATCATGACAAACCTTTTAAAAAATAAAAACATATTTCCGATTCTTTCCTTGCTTGTCGCAGCGGTTATTGGCACTATTGCAGCGAACCAGTTTTTATTCATGCGGAAGGAACAACCCCTCCATCCCTCGCCTGCTTTATCAAAAATCGAAAAGTTAAGTGTTTATAATCCGAATCTTACCGGTACACATGGCGATACCGACGTCTACTTCTTCGATAGTGGAAACCCCGGCGGAACCGTGCTTATTCTTGGTGGCACACACCCGAATGAACCCGCAGGTTTCATGACAGCTTATTTGTTCCTCGAAAATTGTGAGCTTTCCGCAGGAAGACTCCTCATCATTCCACGTGCCAATGCCAGCGCTTTTACCCACAATGACCCAATGGAGGGCCAACCGCAGTTCATTACGATTGACGGCAAAAACGGCAAACGCCAGTTTCGCTTTGGATCGCGCATTACGAATCCCATCGATCAGTGGCCGGATCCGGAGATCTACCTCCACTACCCTTCCGGACAAAAGCTGGCAGGCAATGAAACCCGTAACCTGAACCGTTCTTATCCTGGTAAGCCAAACGGCTCGCTCACCGTGCGCGTTGCTTACGCGATAGTTAATCTGATCAATACAGAACACGTCGATGTTGCTTTTGATCTGCACGAAGCTGCACCGGAATATCCGGTTGTCAACGCGATTGTTGCTTCCGAAAGAAGCCAGGATATCGCTTCAGAAGCTGCAATGATGCTTGAATTTGAAGGGATACGCTATTCCCTCGAGCCATCTCCTTATAATTTCCACGGGCTCAGTCACCGTGAGTGGCAAGACGAAACCAGGACATTCCCAATTTTACTCGAGACGGCTAATCCGGTTCAGGGACGATTACGAGGCCGGAGTGATGAGGCGTTGATAATCACAGGAAAAGATAAAATGTATCTTCGAGCTGCTGCACTGGGGGAACTTCATGTTCCCTTTGACGAGAATGGGATTCCCCTGGAAATGCGCGTTGCCCGCCATGTAGCTGCGGTACAAAAGATAATTGCAACCTTTTCCGAATATCACCCGGAAAGCGCCATAGAAGTAAACGGTATTCCGGCATATGAAGAATTCCTTGAAAATGGACTACAAAATTATTTCTAATTTTAAAATCATCAGGAGTATGGATATGAAAAAGATTTATGTACCGTTAATTATCACCGTCTTGTTAGCCGGCTCAGCAGTATTTGGAAATACGCCATCCACATTTAAGGCAGAGGAACCCATATTGATTACCAGCGCCGGGCAGAGTGCTGATATTCTTATGGTCAAAGTTCTGGCGAAGAAAGCTAATCTCAACTTTATTTTTGATAAGACCGCGGCACCTGAAACGGTCGATGAAGCAAAGAGCATTTTCCTCGTTTGCGGTGGCAGTACAAAAGGCCTTGGTGCTGCTAAGATCGACAAAGAGCAGGAATTTGAACGCGTCAAAGCCTTGATCGAGCGAGCGCAAAAGAAAAATGTTACCCTGATTGTCATGCATGTTGGCGGTAAATCTCGTCGCGGTAAATTGTCGGACTATTTCAATCAGCTCGCTGCTGACAATGCCGACCATATGATCGTTGTCAAAGCCGGCGATCAGGACGGTTTCTTTTCGGAAATTGCAAAAAAACGCAAAGTCGGCATTGACTTGCCGGAAAAAATAATAAATATAACCGAATTACTGCAGGCGATTTACGGAAAATAACAAATGTGGCATTTACTTCGAAATGCTGAAAACTCGCCCTCGCAGCGGGAACGAGCCGGATTAAATTTCATTCAGAATCACCGTCCATTCCTCCGACCTTATCAACAACAGAAGAATTTTGAAACCTCGATGATAAACTCAAACTGGCTAGATTCTGCGATCGATTTTCAAAATTTATCAGCATTTCGAAAACACAGTAAAATGAGCTGTATTTTCATAATCAGCACTGCCACAGTTCTCTTTTTCAGCGCCCACCTATGCGCTTCCACAGTCGGAATCGCAACGGGAAAAGCCACCATCGATGGTCGCCCATTGCTTTTCAAAAACAAAGATCGTACGGATAATTTTCCTTCTGATGTCAATTTCTACCAGGCCGGCTCAGGAGAATACAGCTATGTTTTTCAGCAAAATGATGGTCAGGATCACACCCGGGCACGCATGGGGCTCAACTCGGTTGGATTTGGCATCGTTTATACCACAAGTGAAAATTTAGCAGGTGCAGCCTCAGGTCCGACTGGTTCCGAACTCTGCGCCGTTGCATTAAAATCCTGCTCAACCCTTGAGCACTTTCGAAACCTTCTTGATTCGACAAATGGCAAACGCCAGGTTCACGAACATTACGCAGTTATCGACTCAAGCGGAGCTGGTGCCATGTTTGAGGTCGATGGCACCACATGGGTTGGGATCGCAATAGTGGACAGCATTGGAACGATGGCCAATACAGCAAAATTCCATCCGTCCGCTGGTCCACCCGCGAGCAAAAGCACATCCCCAGACCGTGAGGCGCGAGCCGAATACTTGCTCACACATGGCCCCGAAGCTGGTCTTGATTATCAATACTTCATCGAAGAAATCATTAAAGACTATTGCCGCACCCAGTCGGACGAAAACCTGATGCCCGTTGGACAGTATTACACAAATCCTGTTTTATCGCGTTTCAAAACCGCGGCTGGTGGTGTTATACGTGGCGTAAAACCCGGAGATGATCCCTTGTGTACCGGCATAATGTGGTTAGGTTTAAGTGAGCCGTCTTTAACGGTTATATTACCATTTTTCAGTTGTACCGGAGAGGTTCCCGACTTTATCCGCTCCTCTGCCGCAGGGCAAGGCATGGCCGGTTCCTCCGATCGTGTCCGGCAAATGATTTATGACTACACATACGGGCGCTATGTTGATTTTTATGCCGACACCTATACGCTGGAAAACGTGCGCTATCGTACCGCTATCATTCAGGACAGTCTTTTTCAAAGTTATGAACGTTCTTTACCGATCTGGCTAACGCTCACTCCCGAGGAAGCCACTGTTCAGATGAAAAACTGGATGCAGGGAATGCACCAGTGGGCAAAGGACCAGTATGATCTGATTCCTGCTTTCATCTCAGTGTCCAGGAAAAGTACACCTTTAATTAAAAACTATGTTCATTAGAAAATTGGTGCTCCTACCATGAAAATCAAACATTTAAAACATCTTATCTGCTGGCTGCTATTACCACAAACAGTGGTATTGGTACAGGCCCAGGAAGCGATTAGCAAAATCGACACTGCAGCTTCCGCAATGGTGGTTGCCGCACACCCAACGGCCTCGCAGGTAGGTGTAGAAATACTGCGACAGGGCGGCAATGCCGTCGACGCTGCCGTGGCGACAGCTTTTGTTGTTGGGGTTGTTGAACCGCACGCTAGTGGATTGGGTGGTGGTGGTGGAATGCTGGTTTATCTCAAAAATAACAATGAATTTCATTATCTCGATTATTATATGCAGACATCGGAGAACGCAGATACGGCTTATAACCGTGATCAAGATTTGTATTCCCCTCGGTCCGTTTGCATCCCGGGCACTGTTTCCGGCTTAATAACTGCAGTACAAAAATATGGGCGACTGCCCTTATCAACAGTTATGGCCCCTGCGATTCGAACTGCACGGCAAGGCTTTGTTGTTTCGGAAAAATTTTATACCAACATTCTTGACAAGCTCGAAGTAATAAGCAAATTTCCCGAAACACAAAAGCTGTTTTTTAAAAATGATTTCCCGGTTGCTGAGGGCGATACACTCAATAATTTGGCGCTTGCCACGCTTCTCGAAAAGATCGCCGAAAACGGTGCTTCCTATTTTTATAAAGGTGACTTTGCACAACACGCTGTAAAGGATATTCAGGCAGCAGGCGGATATATCACCCTCGATGATTTTGCAAGTTACCAGGCTATCGAGCGGGATCCGGCTTCCATTGACTATCACAATTTTCACCTTTATTCTGCTCCACCACCCCAGTCTGGTGTGACGCTTCTGGAACTGCTGAACATCTTTGAAAATGCCGATGTACCCGCGCAAAAGCGTTTTATCGACGACGCAGAAACAGTAAATCTTTTTTGTGAATCGATAAAACGTGCCGATAGCGACCGCTTCCAGTTTCTCGGCGATCCACGGCATTTTAACATACCAGTTTCCGGTTTGCTGAATGAAAACTATGCCCGAACCCGCTTTTCAGGGATTGAACCCCAGAAAAGACAATATCCCGACAGCATGAACATTCCGGCAGGTGATCCCTGGTCATTTTCCCAAAATAGCGATTCGGAAATACCGCAAAATATGCCCGAGGACGGACCGCATACAACACATATTTCCGTTGTTGACAGCGAAGGCAATGCGGTCTCCCTAACCCAAACGCTGGGTTTATTTTTTGGTAGTGGATTTTCTTCTCAAGGTGTTGTATTTAATTCGGCAATGAATATATTTTACCAATACCCGTCGCCAAACCGGATTGGCCCCAGGCGACGGCCATTGACGACCATCAGTCCAACGATGATTACCCGCAATGATTCGCTGTCCGTCGTCATTGGCACACCGGGTGGAGGGCAAATTTTTAATGTGCTTGGACAGATCATTGTTCGTTTGCTGGATTTTGGTTATTCACCGCAAGCGGCAATGGACTCACCGCGATTTAGCGCACGAATAAATTCACGGTATCTCAGTATGGAAAATCGATTTCCGGTTGAGGTGAAGGATCAGTTGCAAAATATGGGATATCATGTTCGGACTTATAATGATTATGACAATTTTTTTGGCGGTGTGCAAATGATCGTATTTGACAGAGCGACAAACCAATACATTGGTGTATCCGATCCACGCAGGGATGGTGGTGCTTCAGGATATTAAATGCAATTCGATTGAAAGGATGAATCATGAAGAACAGCCTTAATTTGGCACTCTTTTATTTGTTTGCCAACTTCACTTTCCTACTCCACGCCCAGGATGTCATTTCCGACAGTGGTATGGTTGCCAGTGCACATCCACTGGCATCAAAAGCAGGATTGGAAATATTAAACCGTGGTGGCAATGCCGTGGATGCGGCGGTTGCGACAGCATTTGCTTTAGCTGTGGTGGAACCGAACGCCTCAGGCCTTGGCGGCGGCGGTTTCATGGTTATTAAAATGGCCAACATGGAAAAAGGCGTAACCATCAGTTATCGTGAATCAGCGCCATCGACTGCGGAGGCAGAATTCTACTATGCCGA
>JACKDF010000021.1 GCA_020633655.1 Deferribacteres bacterium | reverse complement strand
TTTTTTTAAAGGTGCTGTTGAGCTGGTGAAAAGCTTGGAGCACCTTTATTTTTGTTTTGGAGGAGAGAATCATTAACCATCGTACTGTTCAGGAAATTGCTGCTCTGGTCAACGGCACCATCGATGGTGACGAACGGACGAAAATCGTAGCAGTAGCACCGATCGATCAGGCTAAAATTGGTTCCATTGCGTTTATCGTTTCGCCAGATTATGACCGCTTTCTTGAGACAACTTTAGCAGCAGCAGTTTTAGTACGGCCGGATTCACCCCCTACAGACCGCAGCTGCCTTATCCGTGTACCAAATCCCTACTTAGCTTTCGTTCGCATTGCCAGAGAACTCTTTTCGATTGGGGAGCCCCAAAGACAAGGCCTTCATGCAACGGCTATTGTAAATCCCACTGCGAGAATTGGAAAAACTTTATCCATTGGCCCCTATTCAATAATTGAAGCCAATAGTGTGCTCGGCGACGATTGTATCATCGGGAATAACTGCACCATCGGAAAAGGTGTCAAGTTAGGAAACCGGTGTCAAATCGGGAACAATGTACACATCGCCAATGGCGTGGTTCTTGGCAATGAAGTGATTGTACAATCAGGCACAGTAATTGGCTCCGATGGGTTTGGTTACGCCAAAGATGGCGACACATACTATAAAATTCCACATATTGGGCAAGTTATTCTTGAGGATAAAGTGGAAATAGGTGCCAATGTTACGATAGATCGTGGTACATTTGGCGAAACACGTATCAAAAAAGGGACAAAACTGGATAATTTGATTCATATTGCCCATAATGTTGTCATCGGTGAAAATACGGTAATTGCTGCACAATCGGGAATCTCCGGTTCCACAGAGATTGGTGATAATGTAACCATTGCAGGGCAGGTCGGCTTTGTGGGCCATATTAAAATAGGCAATCGCACAATTTTTGGCGCACAGGCAGGTGTTACAAAAAATGTCCCGGATGGTATTACAGTTTCTGGTTATCCTGCAAAATTGCACGCACGTGCAAAAAAGGAAGAAGCAGTAAAAAGTCAGGGACCGGAAATGCTTACGCGAGTGCGTAAAATGGAAAGATTTTTAAAGGAAAACTTTCCAGCTTTTCATAAAGAGTAAACAACGTTACAATTGACAGGTAAATAATGCTAGAACAACAGAAAACAATAGAAAAACCGGTTACGATTACTGGTGTTGGACTTCACACCGGAAATCCTTCAACGATGACCTTCAAGCCAGCGCCGACAAATCACGGTATCTGGTTTCAGCGTATTGATTTGGAAGGCCAACCCAGAATAAAGGCAGATATCAATAATGTCGTGGAGCTTGCCCGGGGAACGACGTTGGGGAACAAGCAATTTAAAATCCACACGGTTGAACACGTGATGGCAGCATTTGCCGGCTTGCAAATTGACAATTTGCTTATAGAGATTGATGCCAATGAACCTCCGGTACTCGATGGCAGTTCCATCCCTTTTGTTAAAGCCATCCGGCAAGCAGGAATTCTCGAGCAGGATGCACCGCGAGATGTTTGTATTATTGAGAACACAATTGCGTATGCAGATGAGAAATCAGGAATCGATATCGTAGTTTTTCCTTCCGATGAATTTCGAGTGACCTTTATGGTTGATTATGAAAATCCGGTTCTCGGTAAAAAATACACATCGATGTATTCTTTGGAGGAAGAATTCGAGACACAATTTGCTCCGGCACGTACTTTTTGCTTCTTAAGTGAAGTCGAGATGCTTTACAAAAATAATCTCATAAAAGGTGGTAACCTTGAAAACGCCATTGTCATTATCGATCGTGAAATCAAAGATGATGAAATAGATTATTTACACCAGCTTTTTAACCTGAAAGAAAATGTACCAATTAATACGGAGGGTATTCTTAATACCCTGCCTCTGCGCTTTCAGAACGAGATGGTACGCCACAAAACACTCGACTTGATCGGTGACCTTTATCTTTTAGGTGCGCCGATAAAAGGCCACATCATTGCAGCTCGTTCCGGCCATCGTGCCAACATTGAAATAACCAAATTGATCCGCAAAGAACATGAAAAAATGCAGATCAAATCGCGTTATTCCGGCGGAAGTAAAATGAAAGACGTCGTTCTCGACGCACAAGCCCTTTCACGAATTTTACCACATCGTTATCCATTTTTGCTCGTGGATAAAATCATTGACCTCGTACCAAATGAACGGGTTACCGCCATTAAAAACGTGACCATCAATGAGCAATTTTTCCAGGGACATTTTCCCGGGCATCCTATCATGCCAGGGGTGCTCATACTGGAATCCTTAGCGCAAGCGGGTGGCATTTTATTGCTCAATTCCGAAGAACATCCGGAAAATAAGCTTGTTTATTTTACTGGCCTTGACAATGTAAAATTCCGTAAGCCTGTTTTGCCGGGGGATCAATTACGCCTGGAACTCGAACTTTTGAAACTACGAAAATCGATTTGCAAGATGGCAGCGCACGCCTACGTCAATGGCGACCTCGTTTGTCAGGCTGAATTGGCAGCGGCTATCATTGACAAATAAAAAATTACCGGCGAGGGTGGCAGCTTGAATTTCAACTGAACCAGTCCCAGGGCTGTCTGTGCGTCTCCGCTCATTTGCTGCCTTCGTTTGTATCTACGGATAAAAAAATATGACCAGCTTACATCAAACTGCGATTGTTCACGAAACAGCGCAAATCGGTGAAAACGTCACCATTGGTCCTTATGCAGTTATAGAAGAAGATGTTATAGTCGGAGACGGAACAACAATCGCGTCCCATGCCTGTCTGACAAAGGGAACGCGTATTGGCAAGGATTGCCGGATATTTCAGGGCGCAGTCTTGGGAAATGTACCCCAGGATCTGAAATTCGAAAATGAAAAAACAGAGTTGTTCGTTGGCGACCGAACGACAATTCGTGAATATGTAACTCTGAATCGTGGAACATCGGATACTTGTAAGACCGTTGTCGGATCGGACTGTTTGTTAATGGCATACGCCCATGTTGCCCACGATTGTGTTATTGGTGATCACGTAATCCTCGCCAATTCTGTCGGAATCGCCGGTCATGTCCATGTTGGCGACTGGGCATCGATTGGTGGACTCACCGGAGTGCATCAATTTACCCATATCGGATGTCATAGTTTTATTGGGGGCTTATCACGGGTAACGAAAGATGTCCCGCCTTATATTTTAGCAATGGGCGAACCTTTGCGTTTTGCCGGACTAAATCGCGTTGGATTGCAGCGCCGAGGCTTTTCGTCTGAGCAACTGCAAAATTTGAAAAATGCCTACCGTATCCTTTTTCAATCGAAAATGAACCTTTCACAGGCTTTGGCAAAATTGCCACAAGAAATCGAAATAACAGAGGATGTGCAACGAATTATCGATTTAATAAAAGACAGCACGCGTGGGGTGCTTCGATAAATGTTGGATGATTCGTTTTCAAAATGGCGTTTTATTGATAGCGGCGCAGATTCCGGAGCTTTCAACATGGCCGCTGACCTGGCTTTGGTAAGACAATCTCAGATACCGGTGTTACGGTTTTATGCCTGGTCTCCATCGACGATTTCATTGGGTTATCATCAGGACTTTGCTGATATTGATGAAGAGAAATGCCAGCGAGATCGTATCGATATTGTTCGTCGACCAACAGGTGGGCGGGCTATATTCCACGCTGAAGAATTGACCTATTCCGTTGTTCTGCCTGCGTATCATCCACTGCAACATGAAAGTGTGAATTCCGTTTACCAACACATCTCAAAAGCTTTGCTGCTTGGCTTGCAGATATTCGGTGTGGACTCTATAGATTTAGTTAAATCGCAAAATGCGCATCGCGACTATGCCGAAAATGGTGCCTGCTTCGCAAGCAGCGTGAATTTCGAAATAACCGCAATGCAACGGAAATTGATCGGCAGTGCGCAGCGGCGATTTAAGGAAGGTATTTTGCAACATGGATCGCTTTTGACTGGTGCGGCACATGAGAAATTGGAACATTACCTCGCCAGTGGTCCTGTTGAAAATAACAATTCCTTGCAAACCAAAGCCATAAGTCTTGAAGATATCCTTGGTGCTAGACCTGATATGGAAAAATTAAAAGCAGCGATCGCTACAGGATTTGAGCGATTTTTTAAAATTTCCTTTATCAAAAGTGAAATGACGGCGCAGGAAAGAAACCTGGCTGAAAAACTAACATTATCGTTTCAACAAAGGGAGGTTGTGTTATGAACCGATTGAATTACTCTGTTTTTATTGTTGCTGCATGTTTTTTGTTGTTTGCAACACCACAAATAAACGCTCAGGAAATGGATAATCTTAGCCAATATGCCGAAGACCAGCTCGATAATGCTGTTGAGCCCGTAATCAAACTTTTTGGTAATCTGGCTGGTGGCGGCTTTGTAAACACCGCAGATTTGCACGGTCTCGCTGGATTCGAGGTTGGCGTACGTGGGAACATAACTCTTGTCCCTGATAAATATAAAGATTTTGGTCCTTTAAAGGGTGTTGATGTTGTTGGATTACCACTCCTGCAGGCGAGTGTCGGTTTACCCGGTAATCTTGAACTCACTGGCCGCTTCTTTAGCATGGCGGTGAGCGATGAAACCGATGGTAATGTTACTTTGGTTGGTGCGCTGGTGAAATATGGTCTTTTCCAACAGCCTTTACTCCCGAAAATATCCGTCGTTGCCGGATACCATGCTTTGATAACACCAGACAAATACGACTTTGGTACCTTTAACGTAATCAGTTTGAAAGGTTATGTAAGTCATAATTTTCTAATTTTTACGCTCTATGGCGGTGGCGGTATCGACCGGGCGTCTTCGACCATAAAATTTACGGAAGTAAATACACAAACAGATTTTGAAAAATCCTATGCACAGACCGGTGCCAATGGTTCTGTAGGTTTGACCATATCCCCAATTCCGTTTTTTAAAGCCAATGCCGACTATAGTTTTGGCAGTTTTAATCGAGTTTCCTTAGGACTCTCATTTTCATTTCGATAAATACAGGAGTATCTTCAAAGCAGCTCCTTAAACCGAAATACCTTTCGTGGTGAGCCCGGTTTGGTAAATTGCTTCGAAGATATGCGTCTATGCGAAAGATATGCTTGTTCGGTGCAACTGGTTCAATAGGAAAAAGCTGTATCGACATTGTAACCCAGTTTCCGGACAAATTTTCCTTTACAATTTTGTCGGCACATTCCGATATCGATGCACTTTTTGAACTTACGAAGAGATACCGTCCGCAAACGGTAGTTTTTTCCGGTGTGTTGGAAAAATCCCGTTGGGTAACGGATTTTCGCGCTCTCGGCGTTGAATTGTTGGTTGGTCCAAATGCACTGGAATCGGTAGCTTCCGAAGCTGAATACGATGTTTTGGTTAATGCCATCGTTGGGGCGGCCGGTTTGAAATCGACGCTGCGGGCTATCGAACGTGGGAAAAATATCGCTCTGGCAAATAAGGAGACACTGGTTACGGCCGGAGAATTGGTGATGCATCTGGCGAAAGAAAATAATGTCGCCATTATTCCCATTGATAGTGAGCATAGCGCGTTGTGGCAGTGTCTGGTTGGAGAGCGTCCTCAAGATATAGAACGAATCATCCTCACCGCCTCCGGTGGGCCATTCCGCGAAAAACCGAAGTCCTTCTTTCGTGAGGTTACAGTCGAGCAAGCTTTGAATCATCCAAACTGGGATATGGGGGCGAAAATCACTATCGATTCTGCCACCCTGATGAATAAAGGATTGGAAGTAATCGAAGCATATTGGCTTTTCGGGGTAAAACTGGAACAAATTGCCGTTGTCATTCATCCCCAATCAATTATTCACTCAATGGTTGAATTTGTCGATAGCTCTATTAAAGCGCAAATGGGATTACCGGACATGCGGGTGCCAATTCAGTATGCTTTGTCTTATCCCCATCGCCTCCCCAATAAATTGCCGCGTCTCGATTTCACAAAATACAATTCGCTGACATTTTTTGAGCCGGATACAATCAAATTTCGCTGTCTGCAATTGGCCTTTGATTCACTTGCCGTGGGGGGAACCGCCGCTGCAGTCCTCAATGCGGCAAATGAAGAATCAGTCTGGGCATTTCTGGATAAAAAAATCCGTTTTGATCAAATTCCCGTATTAATTGAAGATGCTTTGGCAAATCATAGTAATCATAAAGCCGCGACCCTTGAAAATGTACTCTATTCAGATCAATGGGCACGAGAATTTGTGCAAAGAAAAATATAGACCGACTGCGGTTATGCAACGACATGAAGAATTCAGTACTTTAAGTCCTTAACCTTTGGAATTTCAATGATCAACACTATTATCACTTTCGTCATCGTACTTGGCATTCTCGTTTTTATCCATGAATTGGGGCATTTCATTTTTGCGAAGCTTGCGGGTATTCGCGTCGAGCGTTTTTCACTGGGTTTTCCACCGAGAATGATTGGCAAAAAAATAGGTGATACTGATTATTGCATTTCGTGGTTACCCCTTGGTGGCTATGTAAAAATGTCCGGTATGATCGATGAAAGTCTTGAAGACAAACTCACAGGCGAGCCATGGGAATTCATGTCGAAATCGCTACCCAGACGTTTTATGGCCATCTTTGCCGGTCCGGCGTTTAATTATATTCTGGCTGTATTGTTGTTCGGTTGGGTGAATTGGAGCGATGGGCTTCCATCGCCATCGCATCCTTTTGTTATTGAGGTTACAGCAGACAGTCCTGCCGATAAAGCAGGACTAAAAGCACAAGATGTGATTCTCAGTATCGATGAGAAAACAATGACTTCTGTTGATGAATCCATTTCACTTTTTTCTGCTAATGCGGACAACACGCTGCAACTTCAAATTTTGCGTGGGGAAGAAGAACTTAAAATTCCTGTGACACCGGAGTATAATGAGGAAAGCAAAAACGGTCGTATCGGCATTGCGATTGGGCAGAAATATACTTACCAACCTGTTCCATTTTTTCAATCAATGCTGTATGGATTTGAAGAAACGATTCACATCACGAAACGCCTGGGTGTCGAAATTGGCAAGTTAATTTGGGGCGAAGAATCGGTGAAAGAAAGTATCGCCGGCCCAATTGGCATTGCGAAAATGGTGGGGCAGGCAGCGGAAGCAGGCTTTAGTGTATTGCTCCGTTTTATGGCATTTCTCAGCTTACAGCTCGCTATTCTCAACTTACTCCCAATTCCGGCACTGGATGGCGGTCACATTGTTTTTATTCTCATTGAAGCCATCATGAAGCGTCCACCGAAAGTAAAAACACGCATGGTTGTGCAGCAAATTGGTATAATTTTTTTGCTATTTTTAATGGTGTTCATCATCTTCAATGATTTGACACGGTAAAATCAAGACTATTAATTTCGGTCTGCTTCCATGCCATCTTTCCTGCATTAGTTTACGAAAGCAAAAATCCACCAGCCCTGCTAAATTTCCTACCAGTCATCCTTGTTTATTTTCGAAAAATTTTTCTTTGCTGTTTGATTCGCTTTTGAGACTTTCGAAAAAAGGATAAATCGGGCGTTGAGCCTACCTACACTGAGTAAAGCCGAAGGCCCGGTTCCACGCTCAAATTCGGGTCCTACGGCAATCTCAGGGATCGAATTTGCATGTTTTTCAACAGGCTCTTTAAAGCTCATAATTTTTGTTTAACCTCCAACTTCTTCACGACATAAAAAAAATTATTCCATCCTTTCAGAATTATTTTATATTATACCAATTTTGTATAATATTACTAATTGGGTATAGTATGGTTTTTTGTGTTAAACGTGAATATGATTTTGCAATCCGAATTTGTGCTTATTTAGGGGGAAACTATCTAAAAGGGCCCATTCCCCTTTCGATAATTTCTGAAAATTTATTTATTACCCGGCCTTTTGCTACAAAAATTGTGTATCAACTTAAAGGCGCACATATCCTTGATACGGTTCAGGGGAAAGTTGGGGGTGTTTTTTTGAATGTTGCTCCCCAAAACCTGACCCTTTTTCAAATTTTACAGGGAATGGGAATGCATGATCCGGTGAGCCAATGCGTGAATGACCCTGAATTTTGCCCCTTGCCGCCTCCCTGTCGAATTCATTCTTTTTTTATCGAAGAAGAAAACCGCTTAATCCGGGAGCTGAAAAGCAGGACCCTTGAAGAATTCATTTTTACGGAAGCTGATTTCGATGCCGCGAAAGTGGAGGCGTTTAAAAAATCGCGATTAGAAGACAAAAGTTGATAACGTGAAAGTTGTAATCAAAAAAAATACTTAACGAGGAGGAGTTTATGGATGCTTTAATGCTTGCACGATGGCAATTTGCAATCACGACAGTGTACCACTTCTTTTTTGTCCCTCTGACGCTTGGTCTATCCATTGCGGTGGCGATTATGGAGACGATTTATGTGCGCACGGGAAAAGAAGAATACAAACGCATGACAAAATTCTGGGGTAAGCTATTTCTCATTAATTTTGCTATCGGTGTGGTCACGGGGATAGTGCAGGAATTCCAATTTGGAATGAACTGGTCCGAGTACTCCCGTTTTGTTGGTGATATTTTTGGTGCACCGTTGGCCATTGAAGCGCTTTTGGCATTTTTTCTTGAGTCGACATTTCTGGGTATCTGGATTTTTGGTTGGGAAAAATTATCCCGGAAAATGCATGCTATAACGATGTGGATCGTTGCCATTGGTTCAAACCTGTCCGCACTTTGGATTTTAATCGCGAACTCCTTCATGCAGCAGCCTGTAGGTTATGTCATTCGCAACGGCCGTGCGGAGATGTCCGACTTCTTTGCGCTGCTGACTAATGGGCATGTTTGGGTTCAGTTTCCCCATGTTTTTTTCGCTGGAATGTGCACCGCGGCTTTCTTCATCCTTGGGATAAGTGCATGGCACCTTTTTAAAAAGAGCGAGGATGCTCTTGTCTATCAAAAATCGTTTAAGTTCGGTGTTGTCTATGGTCTGATTGGAACCTTGATGGTTATTTTGGTAGGACATAGCCAGGCACAGTACATGATTAAGATTCAACCTATGAAAATGGCCGCAGCAGAAGCGTTGTGGCAAAATGAAAATCCCGCAGCAATGTCTTTATTTACCATCGGCAATGAAAAAGAACGCAAAGATGTCTTCGCAATAAGAGTACCAGCACTACTCAGCTTTTTAGCATACAACCGGTTTGAAGGCGAGGTAAAGGGTATTAACGATATTCAGCAAGAATACGAACAACTTTATGGTCCGGGAAATTATGTGCCGCCGGTTGCGATTTCCTACTGGACATTTCGCATAATGACAGGATTGGGTTTTGTTATGTTGTTCATGCTTTTATTCGGCCTGTTCAAAGTTTTAAAAGGCAGTATGGATTTCGCACCGCTTTATTTGAAACTGATGATAGGGGGAATTGCCTTGCCCTATCTGGCAAATTCAACAGGATGGATTTTTACGGAGATTGCCCGCCAGCCCTGGGCTGTGTTTGGCGTTATGCGGGTTGAAGAAGCCGTTTCGGTTGCCGTTAGTTCAGGAGAAGTATTCTTCTCTTTGATCGCCTTTACGCTGCTTTACGGTTCCTTGATGGCTGCAACTGTTTATTTGTTGAAAAAATATGCTGTCGCAGGAACCAGTGAAGTTATACCGGAAGCGCATTAATGTATGGTATCTGGCTTCAAAATAAGGAGATAAAAAATGGATTTAAATACATTATGGTTCGTTTTAATTGCCGTGCTCTTTATCGGATTTTTCTTTTTGGAAGGATTTGATTACGGCGTTGGCATTTTGATGCCATTCCTTGGCAAAGATGACCGCACCCGTCGCGTCATTATCAACACGATTGGCACATTTTGGGATGGAAATGAAGTATGGCTGCTCACCGCAGGAGGGGCCATGTTCGCTGCTTTCCCCCACTGGTATGCAACGATGTTTAGCGGATTTTATTTGCCCCTGGTGCTCATGCTGCTTGCCCTTATCATACGCGGCGTTTCTTTTGAATACCGCAGCAAAGATGAGAGCCCGCGCTGGCGTACATTCTGGGATTGGATGCTTTTCACAGGAAGCTTTGTTCCGGCTCTGTTATGGGGCGTCGCAATGGCGAACCTCATCCGCGGTGTGCCCATCGATGGCAATATGCAGTATACCGGTGGATTTTTTAACTTATTAAATCTCTACTCCCTCGTTGGTGGTCTCACATCCCTGGCTCTTTTTACCCTGCATGGCGCCATCTTTCTCAACCTGAAGACAGTGGGCGATCTGCGGGAAAAATCGCGAGCCGTTGCACAAAAGTTATGGTTACCCACCACAGCTTTAATTTTTATTTTCACAATTTATGGTTATTTTGAAACAGACATGTTCACAAGACTGGGCGTCGATCCCGGTGTTGTGCCAATACTGGCAGGTGTTGCTATTTTACTCAGTGGATGGCTGATCCGTAATAATTATTCCGGCTGGGCATTTATTATGACCGGAATAACCATCGCGGCTTCGGTAACCACGATATTTATGGGACTCTTTCCACGCGTGATGGTTTCCAGCCTGAACGATGCATGGAGTCTGACAATTTATACCGCATCCTCCAGTGACTACACATTGAAGGTGATGAGTATTATTGCATTAATTTTTGTTCCAATTGTGCTGATCTACCAGAGCTGGACGTACTGGATATTCCGTCAACGTATCAGCCATGAATCAGAGTTGGAGTATTGAGCTACTGATCACAGATTCAGATTTTTATATTTGTGTGCTGTAACCCAGAATCCATAACAGAATGATCACCAAAATCGGACTGTTATGGATTCCTTCTTTTAACCAACTGAAAACATGCATTTTGACCGAAGATTATTAAAACTGCTGTCCGGTAGCAAGCCAGCTTTCGCGATGACCATTCTCTTTGGTTTCCTCGGCGCACTTTGTGTGATTGGGCAAGCACAAATTCTCAGCACGATTATTCATCGTGTCTTCCTTGAAAAACAATCCCTTGCATCCGTTTTCCATTTTTTAGGGTACTTTGCTGGTTTAAGCGGACTACTTTTTGTTCTTCGCTGGTTTGGAACCAACCGTGCGACCGAGGTGTCGGCAACAATAATGATGCAGCTTCGGAAAGGGCTGAGCGCACATTTAACCAGACTTGGCCCCAACTATCTTAAAAATGAACGGAGCGGTGAGTTGAATACAACGCTGATTGCTGGTATCGAAAAAATTGATGCCTATTTCAGCCAATTTTTACCGCAACTCTTTCTTGCAGTATTAATTCCCCTCACCATATTAGTCTTTATATTTCCCGCTGATGTGCTCTCCGGATTTGTCTTTCTCTTGACTGCTCCTTTGATTCCGATCTTTATCGTGCTTATCGGTTCCACAGCTGCACGCTTGAACGACAAACAATGGCAAACATTGAGTCGAATGAGCGCACATTTTTTAGATGTCCTGCAGGGATTAACTACTTTAAAATTGTTTGGCCGCAGCACAGAGCAGATTAAAACCATTTCAGAAATAAGCAGGGATTTTCGCCATGCCACGATGGATGTTTTGAAAATTGCCTTCCTTTCAGCATTGGTTCTGGAGATTGTTGCAACAATTGGAATTGCCCTCATTGCGGTTGAAATTGGCTTGCGGCTGCTTCATGATAAAATTGCTTTCGAACAGGCCATGTTCATATTGATTGTGGCGCCGGAATTTTTTGCGCCGGTTCGGCAATTGGGAGCGCGTTATCATGCGGGTATGGAAGGCGTGGCAGCAGCCCGGCGAATTTTTGCTGTTTTTGATTCTCCGTTACCGGAAATCCCGAATAATCCTTCTCTGCATTTGAAAAATACGAATTCAATTCTTCGTTTTGAGCATGTTTCCTATACCTATAAACCAGACAATCGCTGCGCATTGAGCGATATCTCACTTGAGTTGCAACCCGGGACCATTACCGCCTTGGTTGGTAAAAGTGGGGCGGGGAAAACAACATTGAGCCATTTACTTTTGCAGTTTCTTTATCCTGAAAACGGTGCGATTTTTTTCGGTGATACAAATTTGCAGGATATTGATGCGCAGAATTGGCGCGATCAGATTGCCTGGGTGCCACAAAATCCTTATTTGTTTAACCGTACCATCGCCGATAACATTCGATTGTCAAATCCTGCAGCAAGTGACAAATTGGTAAGAGAAGCAGCTGGCCAGGCCCATATTCATGAATTTATCGAAAAGTTACCTGAAGGATACGAAACCCAAATTGGTGAGCGGGGCGCGCGCCTGAGTGGTGGACAGGCTCAACGACTCGCTCTGGCACGAGCGTTTTTGAAAGATGCTCCCATTCTTATTCTGGATGAACCAACGGCCAATATGGATCCACGACTGGAAAGACAAATGCTTGATTCCATGCAGCATTTAATGGCAGGTCGAACTGTTTTGATTATTGCGCACCGGTTGAATACGGTCCGTTTTGCAGATCAGGTGGTAGTCTTGTCCGCCGGAAGAATTGCAGAAATTGGTACACACAGGTCATTACTGAACAAGAATGGTCCCTACGCCGAATTGATCAGGGCAGCCGAGGTGGCGGCATGAAGGGTCGTTTCATTGAAGTACTTCGCCTTGCACTTTCCTATAAAAGCTGGATGGCATTCGCTGCACTTCTCGGATTTTTAACCGTTGGAAATGGCATCGGCTTGATGATGACCTCCGCTTATATTATCGCCAAGGCGGCCTTGCATCCATCAATTGCGGAACTGCAGATAGGCATCGTGGGTGTACGATTCTTCGGCATTGCACGGGGAGTTTTTCGGTATTTCGAGCGTTATGTTTCCCACGAGGTGACGTTCAGGATTCTCGAGTGTTTGCGTGTCTGGTTCTACAAGGCGGTAGAGCCATTGGCGCCGGCGCGATTGCAAAACTACAAAAGCGGTGATTTGCTGGCACGTATCGTTGCGGATGTTGAAACTCTGGAGCATGTTTATGTGCGCATTATCGCACCGCCGGTTGTCGCTGTCGCAGTGAGCGTATTAATGTGGTTTCTCTTTGGCATATTTGATATCCGGTTTTCGTTGACTTTGCTGGCTTTTTTTCTCGTCGGCGGTACTGGTGTACCCGCACTTACACGATTTTTGAGTCAAAGAACCGGAAACGAACTCATTGAGACGCGCTCGCAACTCAGTGTCATGGCAATCGATGCAACGCAGGGTATGCAGGAATTGCTCGCATTTGGACGACAGGAGGACCACTTAGCCGCCTTTGATGTATTGAATAAAAAATATGTTCATTTACAGCGACGTATGGCTTTAGTCAGTGGCTTGCACGAATCCCTCGTTGGTTTGATAATGAACGCGGCAGTTTTTGTAATTTTGACTGCAGCAATACCGGAAGTCAACAGCCAGCAAATGGAAGGTGTGTTTCTTTCCGTTTTGGTTATTGGAACCATGGCAGCCTTTGAGGCCGTTGTGCCTCTTCCTGCAGCTGCACAATATTTCGATAACAGTATGAAAGCTGCTGACCGGCTGTTTGAAATCATCGAAACTGAGCCTATTGTGGAGGACGCGAAGCCAGAATTGGTTCTCGATGCGAATTTTCACTTATCGATTCGAAATCTGAAATTTCGCTACCCGGCAAATGCTTCCCTCGTTCTGAATGATCTCTCTTTTGACATTCCTGAAAAATCCAAAACGGTGGTCGTTGGTGCGAGTGGGGCTGGAAAATCAACGCTTATCAATATTCTCATGCGTTTTTGGGAATTTCAGGCGGGCCTTATTCAATTTGGTGGTGTCGATATCCGTCGGATACCGCAGGAAGCGCTGCGACGCCATATAGCTGTCGTTTCACAAAATACCCATTTGTTCAATAACACCATTTTCGAAAATATCCGTCTCGCAAATCCGGCTGCACTGCCACAAGAGGTTGAAACTTGTGCGCGTCTGGCGCAGATACATCAGTTCATTGCGGAATTGCCAGCTGGTTACAACACATGGATAGGGGAACAGGGCCTGCAATTGAGCGCAGGACAAAGGCAACGCTTGTCCATCGCACGCGCACTTTTAAAAAATACACCCGTCATCCTGTTTGATGAACCGACGGCTAACCTCGATGTGGTCACTGAAAAAGCGTTGTTGGCGTCGATTTGGCCGTTGGCAGAGGAAAAAACAGTAGTGCTTTTCACGCACCGTTTGGTGGGCCTGGAAAATGCCGATCGTATTCTGGTTCTGCAGGAGGGACAGATCATCGAAAGCGGAAAGCATAGCGATTTGCTAAAAAACGACGGCTTGTATCGTGAAATGGTTATGCAGCAAAATCAATTGTTGTCTTTCGATTTCATGCCGTGATGTATTGGTTTGCCCGAATGCAATTGAAGACCATAGGTAAAACTATTGTATGACATCGTTAACCCAAGGGCAAAAAGCATAGCACAGATTCCAAGGGCAATGGAATAATACGGGGGAGCTACGAGAGCAAGCCGAATGACAACTGTGATGACAGCAAATCCTGAATTCCGGAATACCACCTGATAGGTTGTGCAGTAGCGAATTGAAATTAAAACCAGTAAAATATCCGCGAAAATGAGGATGGTATAGAACGTCCCAAAGAAATTGAATTCCTGCCCTGTAAGGATGTAGTGTATGTTGTAATAAATGCCTGTGGCTGCAAAAACGACCAAAAGCAGGAGTGCGAGCAATTTTTTCGCAGCGATAAATTGTCCCTGTTCCTGCGCATCACTGGTAATGGGGTTGTGTTTTTGTAATCGGTAATAAAGACCAAGACCAAAAAAAATGAGGATGGCTCCAGCGGCATCCGATAAAATGTGGTAGATTGGTTCAGAAATTTGCAGCCATTGAATAGGTTCATCAAAATAAACGAATTGCTTGAAGGCATTGCGCAGAAGTATGAGAGAAAATATTTCGAATTGCTTACCAACCGAATCGGAAACCGAATGCGAAAGGGCAAATACAAGCCCGATTATTTCGATGAGCAAAAGCAAAGTGAATGCGAGATGAACTGCATAAAAATGATTTTGCGGGATCCACGAAGTAATGGATCCCGGTAATAAGCCATGACGGTTCAGTTCGATAACACCCAATGTAGCGAGAAAAATTAGAACCAGGCCCGAAGCAACGATCCTCCAGGTTTTCTGTCCTTCCGAGAGAGCTTCCAGTCTATCGAAAATTGTCACGATGGATTTTAAGAACATCATTTATCCATTAGGCTATGTTAATCGAACGATATGAATTATATCATGATTTATGGCCAAAAACAAAATTTAGTCTAACGCCGAGCCGCAAAGGTGCAGAGATTCGCAGAGTTTTTTAATTTTTTTTCTCTGCGTAACTCTGCTTC
>JACKDF010000020.1 GCA_020633655.1 Deferribacteres bacterium | reverse complement strand
GGTAAGTTGGAGGATCGCTCACTTTGTATTATTTCAATTAAAAATGAGTTGTGCTGCCAGCGGAATGGCAGTTCATAACTTTGGCGTGGATCCGGTGCCTGGTGACTATAAAGCATCCGCTTCAATTTTTTATCGAATACAAAAATCCAGTTATATGCGTCAGAATAGGGTGCGGTGATAGGATAATTGGCTGTCGCGCTTGTCCTGATAATAACTTCATCCTGATTATCACCATTCCAATCCATGACCCAGGTATGGCTTAAATGGGCTGCCATGTGACTTGTCATCGCGACAATTTGGCGTTTCTTAATACTGAAGACGAACACTTTTCTTGGCTTCAAACTGCGACCGGCGACCACCGTGAAGAGCAGATCAGGGAATCCATCTTCATCGACATCAATCATTTGTCCGGGCCCGACACGCAAATCCCAGGAAAGATCGTTGACGCGGTCTTCCTCTGTTCGAACAAGAATCAGTTGCCGTTTGATGAAAAATTCGAGTTCTGCGTTCAATACAGCAGCATACAGAAAAAGGGAATCGTTAACCAGAGTAAAACTATAAATTTCATCGCGTTTATCTTTGTTGTAATCACCAAAAAACGTACTCCCGATGAGCCATTGTTCGCTAAAATCGAGTTGCTGCTTATCGACATTGCTTGTGTAAAGGACGTAAGCCGATTCATGTGTAATACCGCGAGGACTATATTTCACTCGAATGAATTCGCTGACATTATCACCATTCAAATCATGGAAATAATGCTCATCACTCGCATTCATATCCATCCAGCTTGCTTCTTCTGTTTGTATACTATGAGGATTGAACTGTAGTGGTGAGTAATGATATAGAATCAGGCACACCAGGAATGCCAGAATTAAAATGAAAAAATGGATGGAACGCAGGGTTAGTCGCATTATGAAATTTTTGATTCGTTTTGAGGTGCCTGTTCAAATGAAGTGGAATTTACTAAAATATAGACTTTGAGGCAAGGTGAAAGCATAAGGGCTGGATAAGTAAGAGCAAATAGGAGAGGAAACCCAATAATATCACAAAAAAATCCGCAGACTTCCCCCCCAGCGAAGAAGCCTGCAGAATCCCCTAAAACGTGCAGTTACACGTTTCGAAATTTGCCCCTGTTGCGATGTGCAACCAACTTCCGTGCCGGAATGAAACAACATTAAAATGAGTTTAGAGAAGTTGGAGTGAAAAAACTCATGTTGCAAATCGTCAACATTGAGAGATTTGGGCGTTGTTTTTTAGCAACAGGAAAATCCGGTTCATAAACCGACGCAGGACAGGAAAGCGCTAATTAAAGAAAGGCTGTAGCTCGATTGGTTTTCTTTTGCAAGATTGCTTTAAATACCACGACAATAAGCCAATAAATCACCAGCAATCCACACCAGAAATACCTGTAAAATTATCATTGTCGCTAAGCGAAAAACAGAAACTTCTGAATTCTCCACCCATTTAAATAAAAATCGATAACAAATCCTTAGTTGCACCATTTTGCAATCGATAATTTTTTAATGTGATGGGAGTTCTTGTGTATCAAAATGTCCGGTTTTGGGTAAAAAAGTATCAGATATCTGGATATCCATTGTCACGCCCAAAAGCTCCTGGTGAAAAATAATCTGCTCTTATGCAGATTGGAGTATAAAGTAAGAAATTAACCTATTTTTCAAGGAAGAAGTGCAATGAAAAGAATCATTACTTACGCATCGGTACTCTCTATCTGTTTGATGGCCTTTATGAACGCATCAGGTCAGCCGGGTGATCCCAAAGCAAAGAAGCCAAATCCGGACGCGGCAATCGCCATGCTGAAAGAAGGCAACGAACGATTTGTTACGGGGAACGCCAAAAGGCCACATGCGGACGCTGCCCGGCTTGCACTTGCGGGCAAAGAAGATCAGGGTGATCACGCCTACGCTACGGTAATCACCTGCTCAGATTCCAGGGTTCCGGTAGAAATCCTTTTCGACGCTGGTGTGATGGATATTTTCGTGATTCGGGTTGCCGGAAATGTTTTGGATGTCGATGAGATCGGATCTGTTGAATATGGCCTGGCACATGTGCATACACCTGTTTTTGTGGTACTCGGCCATACCCAGTGCGGCGCGGTAACCGCGGTAACAAACGCTGTTCAGGGGCACGGTCATGCGCTGGAAAGAAACATTCCACCTCTCGTGGACAATATTACACCCGCCGTAAAAAAAGCCATTGCAGACCACCCGAAAACTCACGGTTCAGAGATCATTCCTTACGCGATTGAGGAAAATATCTGGCAGGGAATTGAAGATTTATTTATGAGCAGCCCGGTCTCCCGTGATCTGGTAAACGCAGGAAAAGCCAAAGTGGTCGGTGCTGTTTATGATGTTTCGAATGGGAAAATCGAATGGCTTCCCGAAGCCAAAACGGTCGAAATTCTGAAAAAAGTGGAAGCAAATCCTAAACGAGCTATAGAAGCAATGTCCAAATGATGAGTCGTTTTTAATTTTAAATTCGAAACTACCAGGTGCCAGGCACTTGCGAAGTGCCTGGCACCGATTGCTACCTTTCATAATCGCTCACACAAACAACAACCGCAAATAAGTCCACGGATTCAACAACACACTCCTCGGTGTTACACCGGCCATCATTTCGGAAATCAGCGTGCGCACGTCGTTGCTTTTGGCGGCTTTGTTGACGACAAGATTGAGCAATGGTTGAAAGCGCCCCAGTTTTTGCAGCATGGTGCTGGTGCGCAGTTCATCTCCTAATTCCTGCCACAGTTTTTGGTCGTATTCCCGTAAGCGTTGAGCGGAAAAATCGTTGCTTTTGCAGACTTCGGTCAACACTTCGGCAGCGATTTTGCCGGAGCACATGGCATTACCAATACCCTCGCCGGAGAACGGATCAATCAGGCCAGCAGCATCTCCGAGCAGCACGAAACCATCACCGCTGGCTTTGCGTTGCTTGCTGCCCACCGGTAAATTCCAGCCGGAAATTTTTCCCAACAGTTCAGCATTTTGAAAACGTTCACGAAAATAGGGCGACTCTACCGCAGCCACGTGGGCCTGCGGCAGACTGATGCGGCGTTTTTTTAATTCGGTGTGCAGCATGCCGATGCCCACGTTCACCAAGCCATCCTCCAGTGGAAAAATCCAGAAATAACCGGGCAGCACATCCTTGACAAAATGGATTTCTATGGCATCAGTCATTTCGGTTACACCGCGGTAGTAGGCGCGTGTTGCCACAACCCAGTGTTTGGGGTCGTGCTCGTAGAAACCCAATTTACGCGACAGAATGGAATTGTAGCCATCAGCTCCAACAACGACTTTGGCGTTGAATTGCTTTTCGACTTTATCAGCATTCGTGCCGGTCACACCGGTAATCCGGCCATCTTCCTGCAAAAAATCGGTAACCTTAAAATCTTCAATGGTCTCCACGTTCTTTTTCGCTTCCTGAAAAAGGATGTTGTCGTAAACTTCTCGGCGGCAGACAAAACCCGGTGAGACTTTGCTGTTTTCCCGTGGGATGAACGGTACGGTGATTTTGGTTCCATTGGGTGCGGAGAACAGAATACCACTCACCGCCACTTGTGGTGATGCCTGCACGGACTCAACAAGCCCCAGCTCTTCAAGATAATTGACGCTTTTCCCGGAAATGGCATCACCGCAAATTTTATCGCGGGGAAAGGTGCTTTTGTCCAGCAATAGAACTTTTAAACCGGCACGGGCAGCATACAGGGCGCAGGTAGAGCCGGAAGGACCGGCACCAACAATGATGAGATCGTATTGTGAAGCCATGAAGTCTTATTTCATCCTCGCGTATTTGGTTTTGTATTTGTCGTTCAATCGGGTGTGACGGCTGGTCAATTGCACCGCACGTCCCTGAATATATTCCATTTCAACCTGCGTGCGAATGTCAAGGGGATCACCGTCGGTGACGATGAGAGTGGCGTCTTTACCCACTTCAAGCGCCCCAACACGGTCCGCGACACCTAAAATCTGAGCAGGGTACAAAGTTATAGCCTTTAGCGCTTCCTCTGGGGACAAACCGTAGGCCACTGCCATTGCAGCCTGATAAGGCAGATTGCGCTCGTGGGCCGCTTCGAAAGGAGTTCCGCTGCCGGAGATACAATATCGTACACCGGAATCAGACATGAGTTTAGGCACAGTGAATGGCGTATCATAGGGCTCATAACGGCGTAATGGCAAAGCCAGCGTTCCCTTGTAGATAACGGGAATATTCTTTTCTTTGAGCAAATCAAGAGCAAAACGGACATCCGTACCAGTCATGAGCACAACATCCAGGTCTTCACTCATCGCCCAGTCGATCGATGCTTCGATTTCCCTGATACCGGAGGCTTCCAGTAAAACGGGAATTTCTTTGTTAAGCACCGGCATCATCGCTTCCCAGCGAATATCGGATTTATGATAAACCGAGGTTTTAAGGCTTTCCGCTTCTTTTGCTTTCGAATAAGCACGTGCATCAGCAAAAGCATCTTTTAACTGCTGGATCTGACTGTCACGTTTTTTCAGGAATTCCGACTTTTGTTTTTCATTTAAATTGCCACGAAACGGCGCCATCGTTGGCCAGTTAACATACAACCCGATGGGTGCTCTCAGAGTTAAATCTTCCCAGGTCCAACCGTCCATCATCACCATCGCTGAGGTACCGCTGAGGAGTCCGCCCATTGGGATTGTGTGTGTCATCGTAATGCCGTTGGCGCGTAAAACAGGCAGCAATTCACTGTCCGGATTGAGGGCGGACTCAACACGAACATTCGGCTTAATTTGTGTGACTTCCGCATAATCCTGCGTACTGCGAACAGCATCAATTTCCACCAAACCAACCCGGGAATTCGCAGCGATCAATCCCGGATACACATGCTTTCCGCTGATGTCGATTTTCTCGGTGCTGTCAGACAGCGTCATCGTACTCCCGATTGCGGTGATCTTCCCATTATCGAAAAGCAGTGTGGCGTTCACCAGCGTTTCGCCACTCACGGTGTGCACTGTGCCACCCGTCAACGCGATGGGATGCGTTTGTTTATTGCCGGGGATTTCGTCGGATGCGTGGGCTTGCGCGAGGTAAAGACAGGAAATTGCAAGCGTGAAAAATAGTATGTTTTTCACGCTTAAAATGGACGTTATTCCACTTATTTGGGTGTTCACCGAACCATGGATTCCGGCTAAAAGATTGCCGGAATGACGTGATGATAAACTGTATTTATTTAAGTACTTTTTCATTTTAACCCTCCCGCTGGCTTGTTCTGGCTGATTAAAACCTTTTGAATGAGGCGCTGCCGTTCTTTTTCGACCGTGTCTCGCATTTGGAGATCATTCTCCAGATCAAAATATTTTCTGCCTTCGATCCAGGTTTGCTCACAACGGCTAAAACTGGAAAGCGGATGGCCACTCCATACAACAAAATCACCGTCTTTGCCTTTTTCCAATGAGCCGACACGGTGATCGATACGCAATTGTTTCGCTGGATTCAAAGTAACAAATTTCAGCGCTTCCTGCTCCGGCACACCACCATATTTCACCGCTTTCGCAGCTTCCAGGTTCATGCGCCGTGCCAACTCATTGTCATCCGAATTGAAGGAAACGAGCACACCGGCCTCGTGCATGATAGCGCCATTATAAGGAATAGCGTCATAAACTTCGAATTTGTACGCCCACCAGTCGCTAAATGTCGAGGCGCCGGCACCGTGTTGTGCCAATGCCTCTGCTACTTTATATCCTTCGAGAACGTGCTGGAAAGTCCCGATTTGGAAATTAAAATATTCTGCCAGCCGGGTGAGCATGAGTATTTCATCCTGCCGGTAAGAATGGCTGTGAATGAGCCTTTTCCCATTCAGAATTTCAACCAAAGCCTCGAGTTCGAGATCCCGGCGGGGTGGAATAATCCCCGTTTTGTCTCTGCGTTCATTGTATTTTTGCCAGGTCAGTTCATAATCTTGTGCCGCTTTAAAACGGTCGAAAATGATTTGTTCAACCCCCATTCGCGTCTGTGGGTAACGGGTAGTGAATTTCTCACCCCAATTGCTCTGTTTTACATTTTCACCAAGGGCGAATTTGATTCCGGGAATAGCATCCCTGACTCGCAAACCTTCCGCATCAGCACCCCAACGCAATTTGATTACCGAATTCTGTCCACCGATCGGATTGGCTGAACCGTGCAACTGATTGATTATTGTGAGTCCACCTGCCAACTCACGGTATAATCCGATATCCTCAGGATTAATGACATCCTCAATTCGCACTTCCGAAGTAACAGCCTGCGTTCCCTCGTTCACACCCTGACTGATGGCGGTATGGCTGTGCGCATCGATCAAACCGGGTGTGACATGTTTTCCTCGTGCATCAATTATTAAGGCCTTTGCTGGCGCTGTTAAATTCTTACCGACTTCAGTAATTTTTCCGTTAACAATCAGTAAATCGGCTTCTTCCAGAAGGCCTTTTTCGCTGCTCGTCCAAATCGTTGCATTTTGTACAAAAACGATGGGTTGCTGCGCTGGTATGTGCCGGTAAGCATAGGCATCCAGTGGAACAGAGAGTGGCTCGTTCAAATCCGGATTTGGTTTCTTCCTTGTGTCATTTTTTGATTCCATCGCAGATTTGCGCTTGGCATTCCATTTAAAAACAGAGCCGTCCGCAAGCATCCCGGAACCGGTGAGATGATTGGCTTCTGCCTTCCCAGACAATCGGACCATACCTTTTAATCCCAGGCTATCACCCAGAAAAACCATGGAAATTCGACTAAAATCCAGGGCAATTTTATTCACGCTTATTTTCAAGCTGTCGCTTTTAAGCGCTCCGGATAATTTGCCCGCTTTCCCACTGAGAACCAATTCCTGCATTAAGTTTTGTTGCGGAAGTTGCAAATTCAAATCCCAAGCGCCCGCAAGATCAAACTGTGGTTTCTTTTGTATTTCATAGATTTTCCCATTAATCCATAAGGAAAAAATGGAATTTTCTTTTGCAAAAATATCGCCGTAGCAGACGATCAGATGGGCCAATTTTCCTGTATCGATCGAACCCAGCTTATCATCCATTCCCAGCACTGTGGCTGGCACCATTGTAAGGGCAGCGAGTGCATCTTCCGGCGGCAGTCCACGCTCGACCGTCTTGCGAATATTTTTTAAAAAATCGCTTTTGTTTTTTAAATCCACGCTGGAAAATGAAAACGGAATATCAGCATTTTTTAAAAAGCGGGCATTAAGTGGAGCACTATCCCAATGGTTCAACTCGCGCAGGCTTAACTGCACTGCATCTTCGGGAGAATCAACATCGGGTGCAGGTGGAAAATTGACGGGGATAATAAGAGGTACGTTGGCATTTTTCAATGGCGTAAGTTGTCGATATTCCTCCCCGTTTCCGACCAACCACACATTAAGTCCAAATTCCCGGGCGACCTTTAGAGCTCGCAAACTGTTTAAATCATCGAAGGTGCGAAAAGCAAAGGGTTGCTTTTCCTTCAGGCTTAATGCCAGTGCCTGCAAGGCGAGATTCGTTTCCGGACGAATTTGACTGCTTTGGTTCAAAACATAAGCACGTTGTGCTTTATCGTACCAATCGGCGTCGAGGAAAGTCTGCCGGATTAGGGCAATCACACCCATTTGTGAAGCCGGATAAACCGGCAATTCTCCACTGCGTGGCGGCCTGCTGAAGTGAATGTTTTGCGCGACATTTTGTTTGAGAACTTGTGAATTCGCGGTTCCTTCGCCCAAGCTTATTAAAACGCTGGAACCTGAGAAAATCCCATCTTCAGGAATCAATACAGCTGCAGTAATACCCTGATTTCGTAGCGCTTGCAAATCGGTATCCTTCAATGGAGCACAATTAAAAGCAGATTCTTCAGGATGCACATTTGGGTTCCAATAAGCAGGTTTCAAAGAAGTCGTTCCATTCTTCGAACCGGTTTTTTCTTCCAGTTTTACCGGCATGTACGATTCGATAAATCCCGGATATACTGTCAAACCACTGTAATCCCAAATCCGTGCATCCTCAGGTATTTTCACCGATTCGCCAACATCGGTTATGATCCCATCACGCAGAATGATCGTCCCTTTTTCAATGATGCGATCGGGACTTTGCACAATTCTCGAGTTAATTAAAGCATGCACATTCGGCGTATTCTCGCGAATTGCATCCTGAGGTTGCGTTTGTCCCATGGCGAATTGGGGTATAAAAAAAATAATCCCCTGAACAAACATAAAAATTCGAAAACGAGACAATGCTTTCATTGTGTTTTCCTTTTTAACTTATTTAAAAACCACGTGAAGAGCGACGCACATTGTTTTGGTTTTTGTAAATGGAAGAGGGAATCGGTCGGTAGAGTGCAAAACCATTTCTCACGCGCATTGATGAAAAAAAGCCCCGAAAAATCGAGGCTTTTAAAAAATAGTTTAGAGCACTATTACGGTTAATGGGACGAACCGCATGAACATGAGCGCTGAATATTCGGATTGTCGAAAGTAAAACCTGTGCCTTGTGGACCGTCAATATAATCGATCCTGGCACCATCAAGGTAATGTTCACTTTTCGCATCAACACGGACCTGAATATTGTTTACTGTCATTTCGCGATCATAGACGTTGTGTTCTTTATCTAAATTGAGAAAAAAGTTCAGTCCAGAACAACCACCACCCATAACACCAACGCGTAATTTCAAATCAGCATCATTTTCCTGTTGAATAATTTTGCTAATTTCTTCCGCAGCAACATCTGTTATCGTTAACATATCTTTTCCTTTTCTCGTATTTTGTGCAAAAATTGTAGCGATTTTAATAATTTTTCCTTCTATTTGCAAGGAATACCTCGCCCATCAACAACAATTCCTGGAGACAATCTATTTCAATCGTAGTCTCAATTGGAATAGCATTCGATGTTATCCTTGCGATTCATTTGGAATTTGCCTATGATTGCGCACGTTCACAATATGTTATAGACATTTCGATGGCCAAAGCATTGAATCAACTTCTATGATAATTGTCCAATAGAAAAAAACTATCTACTCTAGGACCATCAGTTGTGGTTCCTTAGCTTCAAAAAGGAGGAGAATTAATCCTAATGGAAACCAACACAGAGCAGACATTGGTAAATCAGTCCAGACTTTTTGAAATCGTGCCTATTCAGATATGGTATTTTTCAAAAAGTGATACTTATGCGAAAGTGAATCAGCGGCATGCTGATTTTATTGGACGAAATCAAGAGGAGATGAAAGACAGAAAACTTCAAGAGATTCTTCCGGTTGAAAAAGCCTTGGAATGTCAACGATTAAATCAAAAAGTTTTCGAGTCCGGTGAGCCACTGGAAACTGAAGAATGGGTAACGACTGCAGATGGTAAAAAGGCGTTTTTAAAAATAACAAGGATACCTCTATTTGACGAGACAGGGCAAATTGAGGTTGTCGCATGTTTTGGTATTGATATCACAGATCAAAAAAACGTAGAAACTGAACTCTCTCAAAGTGAGGAGAACTTCCGTAACTTTATTGAGACAATAGATGACATTGTTCTCGTGGGAAACCCTGAGGGTCGAATACTATATTCTAACCCTGCAGCTACTTTAAAACTTGGTTACACACAAAAAGAACTTGGCAAAAAGCAAATAATTGATCTTCATCCCGGATATTTGCAAAAGGAAGCTACACTTATTCTTACAGATATGTTCAATGGCAAACGAGATGTATGTCCATTGCCTCTCATTAGTAAAAATGGAAATTTAATCCCCGTTGAAACGCGTATATGGTTTGGAGAGTGGAACGGTTTGAATTGTATATTCGGACTTTCCAAAGACATCCGCAGAGAACAAGAGGCTTTGCAAAAATTTGATCGTTTTTTTCGAATGAATCCATCACCAATGGCAGTCAGCAAAATTCCCGATCAGCTTTTTCTCGATATAAATGATGCATTTACAAAAGTCATTGGTTATACCAGAGACGAGATCGTTGGCAAATCGAGTGATGAATTTAATTTATTTATCAATGAGAAAGAACAGCAAAAAGTGGCAGAACTGCTTACGGAATTCGGGCAGATCAGAGAATTAGAGTTAGAAGTGAAAACAAAAAATGGGGACATTCTCCACGGCCTATTCTCTGGGGAACTCATCGAAAGCCAGGGTACGAGTTACTTCCTCACCGTAATGATCGATATCACGGGTCGTAAGCAAGCTGAAAAGGAACTTCAAAAATCATTACAAGAACTCAGTATAGCCTTTTCAGAGATTAAAACACTACGCGGTATAGTCCCTATCTGTTCGAGGTGCAAGAATATCAGAGATGATAAGGGCTATTGGAATAAAGTTGAAGCATATATATCCAAACACACAGAGGCACGTTTCTCCCACAGCATTTGCCCTGAGTGCATGGCAACATTATATCCTGATTATTGTGAAGAATAAGATCTGTTGATATGCTTACAAAATCAGCAGGAGTTATCTTGATTTGATCAACAAGAATGCTTAACGATTGATATCGTTATCGTTCATTCTTTGACTAATTGGAGAGGAAGGCGGGGAGGTTTTATGAACCCGAAAGTAAAAATCTGGCGCGATAAAAACGGTGTGCCACACATCGAAGCGATGGATAAGTTGGATATGTTCTGGGGACAAGGTTATGTGCATGCACTGGACAGGGGTATGCAGATGCTTCTCATGCGCATTTTGGGGCAAGGTCGGGCGTGTGAATTGCTTGACTCAAGTGATGAAACACTGCAGATCGATAAATTTTTTCGGAAGATGAATTGGACTGGTGGGACGAACACATTTTTCCAACAACTGGATGAGGAAAGCAAAGCCAGTCTTGAAGCCTACTGTGATGGCGTGAATGCCGGATTTGCCAAACGCATCCCCTGGGAACTCAAATTGCTGGGGTATCGCCCTGAAGCATGGCAGGGTGCAGACAGTATGCTGATTTCGCGAATGATCGGCTACCTGACATTGGTACAATCACAGGCAGAGGTGGAACGCTTCTTTCTGGAAATGGTGCAAGCTGATGTGCCAGAAGAGAAGCTGCAGGAACTTTTTCCCGGCATTCTTACCGGTATAGATTTCGATTTGTTAAAAAAAATAAAACTGACAGACCGTATTGTCCCTCTTGATAAATTGTGGAATATCGCGATTCCACGCATGATGGCTTCCAATAATTGGGTACTTTCCGGCGCCAAAACACAGTCTGGAAAGCCAGTTATTTCCAACGATCCACATCTTGAGACAAACCGTCTGCCGAATGTATGGTGTGAATTGGTTATGACAGCGAATGGTCGGTATTTAATGGGTGGCACGATGCCGGGATTCCCGGGTGTACTGAGCGGACGTACTCCTGATTTAGCATGGGCTGCAACATATGCATTTATCGATTCAGTGGATTCCTGGGTTGAAAAATGCAAAGGAGGTAAATATTATCGCGAAAATGGCGATCAGTGGCACCAATTCTCTGTGCGCAAAGAAACCATAAAGCGCAAAAAAAAGCCATCGGTTGAACTTGCATTTTATGAAAATGAACATGGTGTTCTCGAAGGGAATCCACTGCCCGAAGGCTATCTGCTCACGACGCGCTGGGCTGCCGCAGATTCGGGAGCGAAAACCCTGGCTTCCATTTTAAAAATTTACGAGGACAAAACTGTCGAAGAGGGCATGCAAACTTTTGGCAGAATCGAAACTGGCTGGAGCTTTCTTTTTGCGGATCAGAAAGACAATATCGGCTTCCAGATGTCCGGCCTCGCACCGAGACGGCGTGAAGGGATAAGTGGCTTTGTTCCATTACCAGGCTGGAAAGGGGAAAATGACTGGCAGGGATTTTATGCAGTCGAAGAAATGCCACGGTCAATAAATCCGGAATCAGGTTTTCTGGTGACAGCAAATAACAATTTCAATGAATTAAGCAGTGCCAAACCCATCAATATGCCAATGGGGCCATACCGGTACGACAGGATTTGCTCACTTTTAAAAACGAAAAACGCAGCCACGGTGAACGATATGTGCGAAATGCACTACGATGTCTATTCGTTACAGGCTGCATATTTTATGGAAATTTTAAAACCACTTTTACCAGATACACCGCAAGGGAACCTTCTCCGGGACTGGGATTTGCGGTATGATCTGGATTCGAAAGGCGCATTTCTGTTTGAAGAATTTTATAAAAACTTGTACAGTGAAGTTTTTGGCGACTATGGTATGGGAAGCGAAATCGTTGCATATCTGCAAGAAGAAACCGGCATGTTTAACGATTTTTATGAAAATTTCGATCGGATTTTATTGACTGAAAATTCACACTGGTTCGCAGGGCACAGTCGCGAGGAAATTTATCGCTCAGCAGTGGATAAAGCATTGCAAGTGGAACCGAAAGCCTGGGGAGAAGTAAGAAAGTTCACCATGACCAATATGCTTTTCGGTGGAAAATTGCCGGCCTTCCTGGGGTTCGACCGAGGTCCAGTTGCCGCAATCGGAAGTCGTGCAACGATTAGTCAGGGACAGATTTACAGAAGCGCAGGCCGACTGACGACCTTCTTGCCGTCACTGCGCATGGCAAGTGATCTGGCAACCGATGAAATTCACAGTAATCTTGCCGGTGGCCCTTCAGATCGACGATTTTCGAAATGGTATTTTTCCGATCTCGAAAACTGGCAAAATGGCAAATATAAAGTGCTATCACCTGAAGTTGATCAGGAAAAACTCCCGTTTAAATAGCACGTAATTTTTCTCACGACAGAATTTACATTTTAACCTGTTTAATTCAGAAACACCAGAATTAGGCAGGTGAGATCCCGTGCCTATCACAAACACTATGGTATGTATAAAAGAACAGGTTACGAAAATTTATTTGAGTTAGTTGAGAAATTTAAGGCACAACATTGAACAAAACGCACGGTTTTCCTTTCTTTTTGCATGAGCAATGAAAAAATTAACTGGAGCTGAATAGAATGCGAAATCCATCATTTTTGGTGTTAAATTTAATTGCAATTGTGATCATAGCCTTTGCTTGCGGAAAAAGTGGCACCGAGACACCACCAGCCAACGAGGAAGAATACGACGAACTGATCGCACAAGGCTGGCAGGCATTTGCCGAAAAAAACTACAGCAACGCCCTTGAGAAGTTCGAGGAAGCCGAATCAGTCGATGCAAGTAGCTCGGAGGCATACTCAGGTATAGGTTGGGCCTATCTGATGTTGGATAGTCTTACAAAGGCAGAGGAGAACTTCGCTACTGGTTCACAGAAAACTCTCCCAGGTGCTAATCTCAACGCCGGATGGGCTTTTGCATTGCATTTATTGCACAATTACGATGCTTCAATCGAGAATGGATTAATTGTGCTGCAAAAAGATCCTGAATGGAAATTTGAAAATGGAACCAGTCTAAATAAAAATTCAGTCGTACTTTTGCTCGCCACGAATTATTTTCTAACAGGAAATTTTTCACAAAGTCTCGTTTATATACAAAAATTGAATCCAATTTTTACAGTGGACGTCTTTACAGCTGCCGGACGTGCATCACTTTCACAAGAACTGGAAAGACTTTCGAATAGTGGGGAATAAAAAAGGCGATCTTCACAGATCGCCTTTAATAAGGTCGACTTCATTTTAATAGAGATATTCATCGTACAATTTCGAACGATCAAAATCAATATTTTGCAAAATCTTGATTGGCCTTTTATCCTGGGCATCCTTGAATAAATTGATGACAGTCATATGGTGCGTATCAACAAATTTCTTTCCGGCTTCCAGATCATGTTGTTTATCCATAACCTCCTGTAACATCTCCATAGCTTTCACCATGTATTTTCTCGCCTCGTCTTTTTCTTTAGGCAAAATGGAAGTTGCATAGAAAAAATAGTCTTTCATTTCTCGAAATTTTTTGTAATTATCACTATACAACTCATCGATTAAGTCTTCTCGCCGATCCCAACCAGTATTGTATCGTGTAAATTTTCCTTGCTCCATCACAGCCTTTGCTTTGTCGAAATATTTCTGGCCTTCGAGGTAACCCAGTTTATCGATTTCATTGGCGATGGCAAGGTAGATATAAAAATCTATGAGTCCGGATAAGGGGTGAAAAGTTGCGCCATGTTCAATTTGATCGCCTGCCTGAAATGGAAAAACCGCGCGTTTATCGTAGTATCGTATATCAGGGCCGGTCACAAGAATTGTGCACGTGTAACGTTCTTCTATGCTCGTCGCCTGCTTTTCTAAGTAAATTTGTACGCTAATTTCAATCGGGGGGACATCATCTTCTTCTACCCATGCGTAACCATTAATGTACTGATCCACCATTTCGTCAAAATCTTTCAGCTCTTCCTGTTTATCCAGCGGAAGTTTATCGAGCACGACTTGTACCTGTGCATTGAGTACTTTGTTATCCTCGACAGCGCGAACAAGGGAAACACATGTTGTGAGGTAGATTAATCCTGATAGAATGAGGATGGAATGGAACCGTTTTTTCATCGACATCTCGTTTTCTTCCTCCGTTTATAGTAATTAAGATTGTTTAATATAAATATTGCTTAATCCTCTGTCAAGCGAATAAAAATACCCGGAATTCACCAAGCTTTTCATCTCCTTTGCAAATGCAAAACCGTGGGGGCGAGAATGAAATATCTTTATTTCCTGCTGTTCTTCGGAACGCAGGTCTGCTATGCGTTTCAAATTTCCACCGGAGCAAAGTCTATCGCTTTGCAATCACAAACTGCGTTAATTCCTGATGGAGCAGGAACCGTATTTACAAATCCATCACTCCTGCCTCAAATTTCTCACAGGTCGATCTGGTTTTCTGTTTTTAACCCATACCAGTTAAGAGAAGTTCAATGTATATCCTCCGCCTTTAGTTTCCATTTCCGGCATTTGTCTTATGGTGTGGGATTTGAACAATTGGGATATAAATCCTTCAAAGAACAGTTGTTTAATTTTTCAATCGCCAGGAATTTTTCAGACATGGCAAGCCTTGGAGTTTCACTAAAATATCGACAAATTGAAATCGATCGCTACGGCTCTGCCGGTCAATTCATTCTCGATTTTGGATTTTATATTCCCTTAACCAGCCTGATTGATTTTGGTACCCGTATGAAAAATGTGTACCACACAAAATTGAGTAATACGGATGAAATAATTGAGAGAGAATTGATTTCTGGTATAAGATTCATGCCGCTATCAGAAATTGCATTCTATGTTGAAACAATGCACATCGAGCATAATTCCCCAGATTTGCGAATTGCGACAACCTATTCGCCAATTCGCTACTTACAACTCCATGTCGGTACGGGCTTCAACTCGATTTCAAATTTTTCAACGGGATTTTGCCTTAACTGGTATAAATTGAATTTTGCTTACGCTCTGCAGAATCATCCTTTTCTTTCACAAACTCATTATTTTACAATCTCCCTGGAGGTGGAATGATGAGATATTTGATATTTTTGTTAGGCATCATTTCCATTTTCTTTTACGGTAGCGCAAGACGGGGATTGAGCCAGACCTTAAGTGAAATCCTTGAAGAAAATGAAGGCGATGAAGCCATTGAGTTTGACTCCTTTTTACAATCGACTATCACCGAACCAATAGAACTGAGCACTATTACTCCGGACAGTGCCCGGCGCATCTGGTTCCTGGATGAAGAGCAAAGAGGGAACTTGCAAACTTTGTTAACGCAAAATATTGAAAATATAGCCTATCGTGATTTGGTGAACACTTTACATATAGCTTCTGAACATGTGCACATACTTTTTAAACTTCCCCCTG